>JANMJR010000406.1:0-6156 GCA_031371465.1 Pseudomonadota bacterium | reverse complement strand
GGGTGAGGGAAAGGCGTACGCCGGGAAGCAGGACGGCGCGGGCCCGCAGTGCGCGCTCGAGTTCGGCGACGGTGATGGCGCCGCTGTCGAAGAATTTGGCGTCGGGCCACAGGCGTATTTTGGTGCCGGTTTGTTTGTTCGTGCCGACCTTCTTGAGTTTTTCCGCAAGACCGCCATTCTCAAAGGCGATTGCGTAGGTCTGGCCGTCGCGCATGACTTCGCATTCGAGACGTTTGGAGAGCGCATTGCTGACGGAAACCCCCACGCCATGTAAGCCGCCGGCAAATTTGTAGGCGCCGCCGGAACCCTTGTCGAACTTGCCACCGGAATGCAGGCGCGTAAAAATGAGTTCGATGACCGGGAGTTTTTCCGTGGGGTGCGGTCCGACCGGGATACCGCGGCCGTCGTCGGCGACCCTGACGGAACCATCGATATGCAAAGTCACCGCTACCGCTTTTGCATAACCGGCGAGGCATTCGTCGGATGCGTTGTCGATGACTTCCTGGACGATATGCAACGGACTCGCCGTCAGCGTGTACATGCCGGGACGGTGACGGACGGCTTCCAGGTCCTTTAAGACACGGATGGATGATTCGTCGTATTTAGGGCGGGTAGCCATTAAGTTTTCGCAGCGAGATGATAAGAAGGCAACGGATTCTATACGATTGCTCGGATCAATAGCGCATCGTGATTGTCATTTCGATTGCGGCGCAGATAACCTTGGCTTGGTCTGAGGACCGCGTAAAATTTGCAGCTCAGGCCGATCGCGTTATGTTTCTGGCAAGAAAAGGGCGCGCATTACGCACGCGGAATGGGTCGCTCGAATATTCGCAACATTACCGATGCCGCGCCACGAGCCGCTCCTAGCTTGCCTCCTGGCAAGGCATGCGTTGAAGGCCGCATGGATATTGTTGCCTAGGCCGTGGGCTTGTCTTAAATGCGATGGCTCAACCAGTACAGGCGGCGAAGGCTAGGTCTCGCGAAACAGCTCCACTTTGTGCGCTTCGTAATACATCAGGGCGCGATGGACGGCATGTACAATGGCGCGCGCCGATAGCGTCGCCCGCGCGACAAAATCAAAACGTCCGCTGTCTTTGCGCACTTCCCAGCGCAGGTCGCTGGTATTGCGCAGCGATGCATTGCCGAATTGTTTGATCCAATTGCTTTTCACAATTTCGATGTAATCGCCGAGGCCCGGGGTTTCTTCGTGGCTGAGTACACGCACGCCGGAAACTGCGCCGTCTTCTTTTATGGCGATGATCAGAAAAATATTTCCGCTATAACCATCCGGCGCGGTCATTTCCAAAATCACTGCGCTGGGTTTGCCTTGCAGCCGGGCGCGATAGGCGACGGTTTTATTGCGCGTGTGCAGCAAATCTTTGTCCGGAGGCACCTTGACGCTGTCGCGCAGCAAGCGATTGTCGTATATTTCCGGTGGCAAGATTTGTCCGATGACGCGCATTTTTTCTTCTTCTTCGCGCTTAATCACGATTTCACGGGTGAGGCTGTTGATCGGTGTGAGCACCGCCAGGCCGAGCAGCAAGACGCCGAACAAAATGAAGGCGTTGCGTTTGTTTAGTTTCGACAGCGGATTCATAGCGCAGCCTCAGACGAAGATTTTTTAGGTTTGCGGCCAAACACCGGCGGAATGGTGTAGGCATCGATCAACGGCACGCACATGTTCATGAACAGCACGGCGAAGGCGACGCCATCGGGATAACCGCCGAACACGCGGATCACGAAGGTTAACGCCGCGGAACCGGCGGCAAAAATAATCTTGCCGCGCGGTGTGGTCGCGGCGGACACGGGGTCGGTGATGATGAAAAAGGCGCCGAGCATGGTGGCGCCGCCGAATAAGTGGAACAGGGGATTGGCGTGTTTCGTCGGATCAATCAAATTGAATAATTCCGCCATGCCCGCCATCACGGCTAAGAATGCGATGGGTAAATGCCAGGTAATCAAACGTTGTTGCCACAAGAATAGGCCGCCGAGCAAATAGGTGATCGCGATCATTTCCGTGCCTTTGCCCGCGAGCTTGCCGAAAATTGGCAGATAGGAAAAGTCTTCTATTTTTTCCTTGATGCTGACGTGGACCTTCAAACTATCGAGCGGCGTGGCCATAGACTCGGCGTCGATGACGAAGCGCTTATTCGCAAATTCCGGAAAGATGTGGTTCAGTTGATCGCGAAATTCCACGCGGGTCGAGGCGATTTGATTCGGCGGCGACCAGTGACTCATCGGCGACGGGAATGCGATCAGCGCGGCGGCAAAACCTGCCATGGCGGGATTAAACGGGTTGTAACCCAGGCCGCCGAAAATGTGTTTAGCGATGACAATGGCGAACAACGTCGCGGTTGTCGTTAGCCACCAAGGCGAAAGCGGCGGCATCGACAGCGCCAACAACCACGCCGTGAGCAAGGCGCTCATGTCGCTCACAAACGGCCAAACCGGTTTGCGGCGAATAATGAGCAGAATCGTTTCGGCAACCAGCGCAGTAACGCTGGCGATCGCTAACGACACTAAGATCGCCGGGCCGAAATAATAAACATAGGCGATGATGCCGGGAACCAGTCCAAGCATCACTTTAAACATGACCTTGGTGACGGATAGCTTGCCGATTATCGCCGTGGTTTTCATGACGATGAGGTGCGACGCGCCCGCGCGCGGCTAAGGGCCGCTTGAACGGCCGCGTTTTTCAAGGCGGTTTCATCGTCAGAGGCGCCGGTCGGCGCCTTGTGCGTGTCGCCCGCGAGGCTTACCGTGTGCTCGCTTTCATAGCGAGCAAGGCGCTGTTCGCGCTGTTCAAAACGCTGCCGGGAGGCATCGGCAAACGCATTTTCCTTCGCTTGAACGGCGAGTTCGACTTTGGCTTTTTTGAAATATTGCGACAACGGAATCCGGCTCGGGCAAACGTAGTTGCAGGCGCCGCATTCGATACAATCGCGCACCGAATAATCGGCGGCGCGTTCAAGGTTTTTTGCCTTGGCATGCCAATACATATCGTGCGGCAGCAGATCTGCCGGGCAAGCTTCGACACACTGGCCGCAGCGGATGCACGGCAACGCCGGTTGCGCCGGGGGAAATAATTTCTTCGAGGTGGCGATGATGCAATTCGCCGCTTTGACTAACGGCATATCGGGGGAATCAATGCGATAACCCATGAGCGGACCGCCGACAATGTGGCCATCGGTATTGCTTTCCTCGACGGCCAAATTGAGCAGCTCGCGGAACGACATGCCCAAACACGCTTCGTAATTTTGCGGCGTGCGCACGTTGCCGGTGACGGTGATGATGCGCGTCATCACCGGCTCGCCCAACGCAATGGCGCGGAAAATACTGTAAGCGGTGCCGCTGTTGAAGCATTGGACGCCGTATTCCGGGGCATGCCGGCCACCGGGGACCTCAATATTCGTCAATAACTTGATGAGCTGTTTCGCGCCGCCGGAGGGATACATGGTCGGCAGCGTCACGATCTGAAAGCCGCCGCCGTGCTGTTTGACGGCCGTTTCCATGGCGGCGAGCGCCTCGGGTTTGTTGTCTTCAATTGCGATGATCACATCGCGTGCATCGCATAGGTGCTGCAAAAATGCGACGCCGTTTACGACAGCGTCGGGACGTTCGCGCATCAACATGGAATCGCAACTGATATAGGGCTCGCATTCCGAGCCGTTGATAACCAGCGTGTGAATCGGCTGGCCGTGATCGGCGCTGAGCTTGGCGGCGCTGGGAAACACCGCGCCGCCGAGACCAACCACGCCCATGGCTTGCAAATGATCGAGCACCTCGGCACGGGTTTTTTCCGCGAAGGGAAAGGGCGTGAAATCGATCGCTTGATCCTTGCCGTCGGTTTCGATGATGATGCAGACGTCGCTGTGAGCGTTGGCGCTCGGCACCGCATGGCGTTCGATCGCGATCACCGTTCCCGAGGTGGGTGCGTGAATTGCGGCTGACATTTTTGATGCCGGCGTGCCGACGGTTTGGCCCTTGAGGACGTGGTCGCCAACCTGCACGGAGGGAATCGCCGCTTCACCGGCGTGTTGTTTCAACGGCAGTACCAATCGGCTGGGCAGCGGTGCGTGGATAATAGGCCGTACCGTCGATTCAGTTTTGTGAGCAGGCGGATGGATGCCGCCGTGGAAGCCGAATAGCTTACGCATTAATGTATTCCTGCAGGTAGCGGGCGCATGTCGATGCAGTCCACCGGGCAGGGTGGGATGCACAATTCGCAGCCGGTGCAATCGCGAGATAACACCGTATGCATTTGTTTCGCCGCGCCGAGAATGGCATCGACAGGACAAGCTTGGATACATAGCGTGCAACCGATGCAGTGCACTTCGTCGATGACGGCGATGGCGCGCGCCTTGGTCACGCCGCGACTCGTGTCGAGGGATGTGGTATTGATTTTTAACAGACGCGAAAGTTTTTCGATCCCGGCTTCACCACCCGGCGGGCAGCGATTGATACCGGCTAGGCCGGTTGCGATGGCGCGGGCATAAGGGCGGCAACCGGCATACCCGCATAGTCCACATTGGGTTTGCGGTAGCGTGGCGTTGATTTTATTTTCCAGCGTAGCCGCATCGTAGCGAAGATGTGACAGGGCGCGGCGCACCAGCACGCCGGTGGCAACGGCAATCGAAGCAAAGAGCGCGTCGGCGCTCATTTAATCAGCCCGATAAAACCGAGAAACGCCAGACTCATCATGCCCGCCGTGACCAGCATGATCGCGGCGCCGCGAAATGCGACAGGGACTTCGGCGACTTCGAGGCGTTCGCGCAATGTGGCAAAGACAATGAGCATAAAGGTGAAACCCAGCGCATGGCCCAAACCATAAAAAACGGACTCGCCGAAATTGACTTGCTCTTGCGTCAAAAGCAACGGCACGCCCAGGGACGCCGAATTAATCGACGCCAGCGGAAAGTAGATGCCGAGCGAGGTCTTGAGAATTGGATTTGTGCGGTTGAGATAAGCGTCACTGAGTTTCCAGCAAGCGACGATTAACGTGAGGTAGATCAACACGCGCAGGAACTCGACTTCGTATTTGACCAAGACATACTCGTTAATCAAATAGGACAGGCCGGTCACCACGCTCAGGCAAAACCCGGTCGTCAGACCGATGCACAGTGCGGACTCGAGCCGCCGCGCGCCGCCGAACATCGGGCCCAGGCCGAACAATTTGATAAGCAAAATGTTATCGACGAGCGCCGTGCCGACGACGATCGCTAGATAATTTTCCATGATTCAAAGTCGTGTTGTTGTCACTTGAAGGCATCCTCCCGCGGAGCGCCTCGAACGAAGATTATCATGGATTTGTTTGACCAAGAAGCCGGGCGAGCGGCGTATGCGGCAAGCTAAGATCGCGGGCAATATGGGGATGGGAAATATGGCCACGGTAGATTTGCACGCCGTGGGCCAAGCCGGGCTCGATCGCGCACGCGCCCGCCAGGCCGTGGTTCGCCAGCATTTGTACGTATGGGAGCGTAGCGTTTGCCAGAGCCAGAGTGGCGCTGCGGGCGACGGCGCTGGGCATGTTGCCGACGCAATAGTGAACGACGCCTTCGTCTGTGTAGAATGGCTTGGAATGGGACGACGGCCGCGAGGTTTCGCTCAAGCCGCCTTGATCGATGCACACATCAACTAACACCGATCCCGGCTCCATGGTGCGCAGCATTGCGCGCGTTAATATTTTTGCCGCGAGGTTGCCGGGATTGAGAATCGCGCCGACGATGAGATCCGTCGTGCGAATTTCTGCCGCGATGTTTGCTTGGGTCGCTTGCGCGGTTTTGATGCCATCGGCGTAATTTTTCTTTAGGAAATCGAGCCGAAGTGCATCGATGTCGAGCACCGTGACATCCGCGCCCAGGCCGACTGCGACATGTGTCGCGTGGCTCCCGGCATTGCCGGCGCCGAGAACCAGCACTCGACCGGGCGGCACGCCGGGTCCGCCGCTTAACAATGTCCCCTTACCGCCGTTGACCAGTTGCAATCCCCACGCGCCGACAGTGATGGCTAAGCGGCCGGCGATCATGGACATGGGTTTGAGCAGCGGTAGCCCGCCGTGTTCATCGCCCACGGTTTCGTAGCCGATGCCAATGACCTCGCGCGCCAGCATGGCCTGCGCCAACTCGGGATCCGGTGCGACGTGAAGGTAGGCAAAAA
>JANMJR010000403.1:0-11441 GCA_031371465.1 Pseudomonadota bacterium | reverse complement strand
CGATGACTGAAACGCCGGCCATGGCGCTACCGGTTCGTTAAGCCGTGCGCTACACTACTTCTGTGCGCATTGTTGGTACACAAAATCGCAGTGAAATCGAGCTCGATCCCGTGGCGGCGTATCGACGCGGACGCAAGTTGGATGCGATGTTGCGTGCCGCAATGCCAACAGTATTACCGGGCGCGACCCGTGGCTCGCATGCCAAGTTCCGGCGCCTAGACGAAGCGCGCATGGTGGAAATGGCTCGACGCATCACTGGTGCGATGTCGCGTAATCCAGACGAATGACGAATCCAGATCCGCTACTAGGCTTGCTGCAACGTCTTCAGCAGAAATGCGTCGAGTACGTCTTGGTCGGCAGGCAAGCAGTGCATTTGCATGGGTTTTTTCGAGCACGGCAGTTTCATTGGTAGGACAACTCCAGGTACTCCCAGCTTATGCACCGCAACCGTCTTCAAAGTCGAATAATAAAGGGAGCAAGGCCACGGTGAGCAAACGGGTGGCCAATATGTCACCTCGTATATCGTTTACATCGAAATGGAAGTGAAGACACGATTCGTGCTTTTAAGCAGGCTAGGGACCACCGAACCGGGCGATTTCGCGTTTTGATTAAGGCTTGAGCCCAGCGAAAATAGCCCGTTGCGGACATACAGGGTTGTGTGTTGACCGCCTGAAAGCCGCCTTCCAGTCATCGTTATTCGACTCACAAAAGGGCAGGCAAGCCTGCTAACCACTTACCCCTTGCTACCAAGTAAGCTGGTCACGTCGACACCGTTAGCATTCCATTTTATGTTGCCGCGCAACATCAATTAAATCATTATTTGATTGATTTATTTATTTGCGCGCCGTATGATTCCGTTGACTTAATCAACCCAGTTAATCTATGTCGCAGACCGCTACCATTGCTGATATCGCCCGCCAAGCAGGCGTTGGTACGGCTACGGTTGATCGGGTTTTAAACCGTCGGCCCGGTGTGAATGCGGAGACCGTGCAACGTGTAATGGACGTTGCCTCCGAAATGGGTTCGGTCCAGGTACGTGGCCGACCGCGCCGCGCTGCCAATTTCCGATTTTGCTACGTGCTGCCCAGTGATGCGTCACCTTTCACGGAATTGATAGAGCGTCAAGTGGCACAAGCAGCTGGCGATTTTCGCCATCGTCATATTACTGAGATCACCCATCAAGTCGACCTGGCGGATCCAAATCGCTTCGCTACCGTGTTAGCGCAATGTACCGATTGCGATGGCATTGCGGTCATGGCGCCGGACCTACCTAACATCAAACTCGCTATTAACGAATTGGTCCGTGCGGGGATTCACGTGGTGACGCTGTTTTCCGACGTGGCAGGATCGATGCGTGAAACCCACATCGGCGCGGATAATCGCGCCGCCGGTCGAACCGCTGGCTTGTTACTTGCTCGCATGGCGGGGGTGGCGGGTCGCGATACGCTGTTGTTGTCGTCTCAGGCCACTCGGCTTTCGGCACAGATTGAACGGCGTATCGGATTCGCCCAGGTGATTGAGGAGCGCTTTCCGAAATTGCGCGTCGTGCGCACCCCCGATTTGCCGGCGGATGATGTTGGCGCTTCGAGAGCGTTAACGCGGTTCTTTAAGAAGGATGTGGCCGTTGATCGCGTTGCGGGAATCTATAACGTAGGCTCCGGCGGCGTCGGTGTTACGCGGGCTTTAGCGGCGACGGGATTGTCGGGCAACGTCGGCGTGGTTGCACACGACATGACGGATGTGCATCGCGCGATGCTTGGCGATGGAACGCTATCGTACGTACTGCACCAGGACATCCACTATTGTATTTTGACGGCGGCAACCGTGTTGCGTGCCCTATGTGAAAACGTACGCGGCGCACTGAATGTAGTGCAGCCTCGTGTAGAAATCTTGACAGCCGAAAATATCCATTGATCGACCGATAGATGCGGGCCCATGGCAAATGCCGGGCGCGAACCCACTGAGAGGAGATAAATGAAATGAAGCAATTGCTAAAACATTTGCCCGGGGCGGCGACCCTCGCGGCGACAGCTATCCTAAGCTTGAGCGGTGGCATGGCCAACGCGCAAGATAAAACAATTACGCTTTGCTGGGCGGCATGGGATCCGGCAAATGCATTGGTGGAGTTGTCTAAAGACTTCACTGCCACGAGCAAAGTCAAAATGAAATTCGAGTTCGTGCCCTGGCCCAATTTTGCCGATCGCATGCTCAACGAATTGAACTCCAAAGGCAAGTTGTGCGACCTCATCATCGGCGACAGTCAATGGATTGGCGGTTCCGCGGAGAATGGCCACTATGTAAAGCTCAACGATTTTTTCGCCAAAAACAATATCAAGATGACGGACTTTTTGCCCGCCACCGTGTACGCCTACAGTACCTGGCCGAAGGGATCGCCCAACTACTATGCATTACCCGCAATGGGCGATGCGCTCGGCTGGACCTATCGCAAAGATTGGTTCGCCAAACCTGAAATAAAAGCGGAGTTCAAGAAAAAATACAGCCGCGATCTTACTCCGCCCAAAACCTGGACGGAACTTAAGCAAGTGGCTGAATTCTTCCAAGGCCGGGAAATTGACGGCAAGAAAGTGTACGGCGCGGCCGTCTTCACCGAACGCGGTTCTGAAGGCATCACTATGGGTGTGACCGCAGCCATGTATTCCTGGGGAATGAAATATGATGACCCGAAGAAGCCATACCACATGGCGGGCTTTACCAATAGCAAAGCGGGTATCGAAGCGCTCGAGTTCTATAAATCAATCTATAAATGCTGCACGCCACCTGGTTATACCAACGCCTATATGCAGGAAGGTCTGGATGCCTTCAAGTCCGGCCAGGTAGCTATGCAAATGAACTGGTTTGCCTTCTTCCCTGGTTTGTATAAGGATGAAAAAGTCGGTGGCGATAAGATCGGTTTCTTCGTCAATCCAAAGCAAAACGTCGCGGCATCAACGCTCGGTGGCCAAGGCATTTCAGTAGTAAGCTATTCACCCAACAAGAACGAGGCGCTTGAATATATCAAGTGGTTCGCTCAGCCAGACGTACAGAAGAAATGGTACGCACTCGGTGGCTATTCGTGCCACAACGCGGTGTTAAAAGATCCGGGTTTCGCCAAGACGACACCATTCGCAGCAGACTTCCTCGAGGCGATGGGCGGCGTACAAGATTTTTGGCAAGAACCCGCTTACGCCCAACTTTTGTTGGCCATGCAAAAGCGCGTACATGACTTTGTTGTCGCGGATAAAGGCACCGCCAAAGAAGCGATGGACTCCTTGGTTGCCGATTGGACCAAAGTCTTTAAAGAAGAAGGAAAAATAAAGTAAACATAAGGTCGGCTTCGGCGCTCACTCAATTTCGTCGCTCAGACTGAGCGGCAGAATGCGGGCCCTCTTCCCTTGGGGAGAGGGCCGAGTGAGGGCCGAGCACCAATACACGATTGCCTCGACATGAACACCAACCTAGATTCCGTTGTTAATCGCGTGGCACAATCCACGCCACCGCCTCTTGCGACTCGCACGCGCGGTCTGAGTGATCGAGCTATTGCGTGGCTGTTCATCGGACCGACCATGTTGCTGTTGCTGGCAATTAACATCTTTCCGCTGATTTGGACCATCAGTTTATCGTTTACCAATTATCGAGCGAATCGGCCGAATGCCGAGGTGCTTGATCGCGGTATCGATAACTATGTTGCTGTACTGACAGATCCAGACGTTTGGGTCGCGATGCAGGCTACAGCGCATTTTGTTTTTTGGACGCTATTGTTGCAAACCCTCATTGGGTTTGCGCTCGCTTATTTTATCGATCGCAAGTTTCGCGGTTATGGTTTTTGGACGACCGTGATTTTGATACCGATGATGTTGTCGCCGGCCGTCGTCGGTAATTTTTGGCAATTTCTGTATCAGCCGCAAATCGGTTTATTCAACTATGCGGTAAGCTTTTTCACCGGTGTGCCGCCTTCGTCGTTCGAAATGCTTGGTTCAGTGAAGCTAGCGCCATGGGCCATTATCATTGTCGATACCTGGATGTGGACACCCTACGTCATGCTAATCTGCCTGGCGGGTTTGCGCTCGATCCCCGATTACATTTATGAAGCCGCTGAAGTTGATCGGGCGTCGAAGTGGCGCCAATTCTGGTCGATTACACTGCCGATGGTGTTGCCTTTCATCATGCTGGCCGTGCTGTTTCGCGGCATCGAGAATTTCAAGATGTTCGACATGGTCAATTTGCTAACGAACGGCGGCCCTGGCTCGACCACGGAGGTGGCGTCGATCACCTTGAAACGCGAAGCGTTCGAGAAATGGCGCACCGGTTACTCCTCGGCATTCGCGATTATTCTGTTCGTCGCGGTGTTTGGCCTAGCAAACATCTATGTAAAAGCGCTCAACACGGTGAAAAATCGATGAAAGGAATCACGACCGCGCACTCTGTCGTCGAGCCGACTGCGCGTACCCAGCTCGCAGCTATGATTATTGTGGTGCTCTACGCTATTGTCGCGATAGTTCCATTAGTTTGGATAATCCTGACCAGTATCAAAAGCCCGCCCGATTCCATCAGTTATCCACCGAAAATGGTGTTTTCACCAACGGTGGAAGGCTACTGTAATTTATTCACAACGCGCTCGCGTCAGACCGAGGTCTATCTCGCCAGCCTCCCGCCCGCGGTGGGCACGTGCGAGAAAATTGCGCGCGGTCGCAATATGGTCGTGGCAGGTCCCTCGAACTACATACCGCGCTTCACCAACTCGTTGATAATCGCCTTCGGTTCCACCGCACTTTCGGTAGGTTTAGGCGTGATGGCCGCGTACGCCTTTTCGCGCTTTAAAGTGCCGCTGAAAGATGACCTCTTGTTTTTCATATTGTCGACTCGCATGATGCCGCCGATTGCCGTCGCGATTCCAATTTATCTTATGTATCGCGAGCTCGGATTGTCGGACACGCGTTTGGGAATGATCATCTTGTATAGCGCGGTGAATGTATCGCTTGCCGTATGGCTATTGAAGGGATTCATTGACGAAATTCCGCGCGAATACGAAGAAGCTGCCATGGTCGACGGCTACACGCGCATGCAAGCATTTCGCAAAGTCGTATTGCCGCAGGCGATAACGGGTATCGTTGCGACGGCGATTTTCTGTTTGATTTTTGCCTGGAACGAATACGCGTTTGCGGTATTGCTGACCTCTGGCGAAGCGCAAACCGCACCGCCATTTATTCCCATTATTATCGGTGAGGGTGGCCAAGATTGGCCGGCTGTCGCCGCGGGAACGACCTTGTTCTTGATTCCTATTCTGGTCTTTACTGTCTTACTGCGCAAGCATTTGCTGCGCGGCATTACCTTTGGCGCAGTGCGTAAATAATCATGAATGACTTGGCTCGAAACCAAATCGATTCACGTCCCGCGTGGCCTCGCTGGTTACGGCGTGGCCCAATGGAAATGTTGGCCTGCATCGTGATTACGCTTGGCATCGTCATGATGCTACAACCCTTTGCGTTGGTGCTATACACCTATTCGTTTCTCACTACACTCGCCGGAACGGTTATGTTTATGATCGTCTCGAAGTTTCCTCAATAAATCATGGCCGAGATTCGAGTCGAACAGTTGCATAAAGCATTTGCCGATTTTGTCGCCGTGAAAGATTCCAGCTTTACGGTTCGCGACGGCGAATTCTTTTGCCTGCTTGGGCCTTCCGGATGCGGCAAGACAACCACCCTTCGCATGATCGCTGGTCTGGAACTACCCACGTCCGGAAATATTTTTTTGGGCGCAGAGGACGTTACGTTCAAGCGAGCATCTGGGCGTGATATTGCCTTCGTGTTTCAACTCTTTGCCCTGTATCCGCATATGAGCGTGCGAAAAAATATTGCATTCCCGTTGTTGTCGCAAGGCACGCCGCGCGCCGAGATCGATCGAAAGGTCGAAGAGGCGGCGCGCATTTTGCGCATTACGCATTTGCTCAATAAATCTGTCTCCGGCCTTTCTGGTGGCGATCGGCAGCGTGTCGCCCTGGGCCGGGCGATCGTGCGTCAACCATTAGCATTCATGATGGATGAACCCCTTGGCGCACTCGATTCGGAGTTTCGTGAGTTGATGTGCGACGAATTGCGCGGTTTGCACGATCGGCTACACGCTACAACGGTGTATGTTACGCACGATCAAATGGAAGCCATGGCCATGGCCGATACGATTGCGGTAATGAACCAAGGTGTGATCGAACAGCTTGGCGATCCGCAAGAAGTGTACGAGCGTCCCGCAAGTGTATTTGTCGCCGAATTTATCGGATCGCCGGCGATGAATTTTCTGCCATTTGATATGGGCTTGTCCGTCGGTACTCAGCGAATTGCGCTTGAAGGAAACGACATTGCCGTGCCGGCGTTGCGCGAAGAAGTATCGCAACGTAAGTTGCTCTGTGGCGTTCGGCCGGAACATGTTCGATTCGATACGCTATCCCGCCTGCGTGCCGAAGTATTGGGAACGGAATACTTGGGTACCAGCCAAATCGTTTCTCTGATCACCGCGGCCGGAAATTTGTTGCGCGCAAAAGTTCCTGCCGGTGAACGCGCCCAGCGTGGCGATCACGTCGGGTTGGTGTTTGATCCGGCTACGATTTCGCTATTTGATAAAACGAGTGGCGGCGCCCTGCGTACCGCGATGTATGACGAGCCGATTGCCGCGGTGGCCGCCCATGGCTGAAGTGAGTCTGCGTGGCGTAAACAAGAAATTCGGTAGTGTTCAGGCCGTGAGCAATATTGATCTTGAGGTGGCGAGCGGTGAGTTTATCGTCTTGTTGGGTCCAAGCGGAGCGGGAAAAACCACGACCTTGCGTCTAATCGCCGGCCTTGAAACGCCCGATACGGGTACGGTACATATCGGTAAGCGCGATGTGACCCGCGTCGCACCCGCATTACGCGATGTGACCTTCGTGTTTCAGCAATATTCTTTGTATCCGCATCTGAACGTATTCGACAATATGGCGTTTCCGCTGCGATCGCCTATGCGCAGGACACCCGAAGCCGAAATTCAGCGCAAGGTCACCGAGATCGCGACAATGCTGCGCATGGAAGACAAACTCATGAGTCCCGCAACGCGCCTGTCTGGCGGTCAGATGCAACGCGTCGCGATCGGTCGAGCCTTGGTGCGAAATCCCGCCGTGTATCTGATGGACGAGCCGTTGTCGTCATTGGACGCCAAATTGCGTAACGATATGCGGCTCGAATTAAAGCGCATTCAACAAGATCTCGGTGCGACCATGGTTTATGTGACGCACGATCAAATCGAAGCGATGACGATGGCAAACCGCGTCGGTGTCCTCGAGCAGGGGGTATTGGTCCAACTTGGTTCGCCCCAGGACATTTATGAGAACCCCTGTAGTAGTTACGTCGCATCGCGGTTGGGTTCGCCACGCATCAATTTAATACCGCGCAAGATCATGGGAAAATTCGCGGCGCCGGCAGAAGTCGAGACGATAGGCGCGCGCGCCGAACACATCCGCCTACAAGCAGACGCCACGGCAACTAGTTCGGTTAAAGGCGCGATTAAACGTAGCGAACAACTTAGCGACCAGCATTTAGTGCATCTTGCGCTGGATGGTTTTGACGGGCCGGATGTGGTTACGGTTGTGCCCCCCGGTCGCAGTTATCAAATTGGACAACAAGTAAGCTTGGAAATGGTCCGTCCTCTATGGTTTGATCGAGATGGCCAGCGCATTTACGAGCGATGAATTTACCCGTTAACGATTGAGGAATATAGAAGTGCAAAATGATCACGTAGGTTTGATCACCCGGACTACCCAGGTGTTGATTGATCATGTAGAAGAACTCACCGCATTGGATCAGGCGATCGGTGATGGTGATCATGGTCTAAACATGAAACGCGGGGCGCAGGCAATACAGGCTAAGATACCTTTGCTCGAAGGTAAATCGCTGAATGATGCGCTGAAACTCATGGGCATGACCTGTATGTCGACCATTGGTGGTTCGTCCGGGCCGGTGTTTGGCACGCTCTTGGTTACGCTGGCAAAAGAATTGCCGGAAAAACCGAGTGCAGGCGATTTTGCGAATACGTTGGATTTTGCCATTGCCGCTCTGATGAAATTGGGAAAGGTTGAGATCGGGCAAAAAACCTTGCTCGATGTCCTCGCGCCGGTTCAAAAACTTATCGCAAATTACCCGAGCGATGCGGATGTTCGCGATCTGATCGTCGCGGTGCGGCGGTGCGCAATCGACAGTGCGAACGCGACGGCGCAGATGCCGGCGATTAAAGGCCGAGCGTCTTTCTTGGGTGATCGGGCGCTAGGGCATATCGATCCCGGATCGCGTTCGATGTCGCTGATAATATGTGCAATCTGCGATGATATTTCCAATAGGTAAACGATGAAAAAACTCATTAACGACGTTGAAAATTTGCTGTCCGAGTCCCTCGATGGTTTCGCCGCTGCACACGCTGACTTGGTGACGCTCGGTGCGGAACGCCAGTTTGTGCGCCGTCGCAGTTTGAAGCCCGGCAAGGTAGCACTAATTTCCGGCGGAGGTTCGGGACATGAACCATTGCACGCAGGCTTCGTGGGTTACGGGATGTTGGACGCCGCCTGTCCGGGTCAAGTATTTACATCACCGACACCAGATCAAATGCTAGCGGCGGCGGAGGCGGTACATACCGGCGCCGGTGTGCTATTCATCGTCAAAAATTATTCAGGCGACATGATGAATTTTCAAATGGCTGCGGAAATGCTCGGCCATGAAAATGCGACGGTGATTGTCAACGATGACGTCGCCGTTGAAAATTCCACATATACGACGGGTCGTCGCGGTGTTGCAGGCACACTAATCGTCGAGAAAATTGTCGGCGCGGCCGCGGAAGGGGGCGATAAACTCGCTTCCCTCAAAGATCTCGGTGATGCTGTTAACAAAGCCACGGCATCTATGGGTGTGGCCCTCACCTCATGTATTGTTCCTGCTGCGGGTACGCCAACTTTTCAAATGGGTAACGAAGAAATGGAAATGGGTGTGGGCATTCATGGAGAACCAGGTCGTCGTCGCGTCAAACTTGCCACAGCCGACGAGATCGCGTCGGAAATGACAGGCGCTATTCTTAAAGATTTGTCGTTAAAAACTGGGCAGGAAGTGATTGTCTTGATCAACGGCTTCGGCGGCACGCCGTTAATTGAACTCTATCTCATGATGAACGCCACGCTGAAAATTCTCTCGAGTAAGGGCGTGAAAGCGATTCGTTTTCTGGCAGGACCATACGTAACGTCGTTGGAGATGGCGGGATGTTCTATTACGCTGACAGCAGTGGATCAAAATATGCTCGGTCTGTGGGATGCACCGGTACACACGCCTGCACTACGTTGGAAAATATAGTTCAATAGGTACCAGTCTACGGGCATCCGGTGAAATTGTTAAAGCGAGGCGCCGTCGCTATTTACTTTTTCCGTCCGAGGTGAATATAGGGATACGAATTCATGATTGAAGGCTTCATGGTCTTGCTGCTGTTTCAATTAAGTGGCGAGGCCATTGTTCACGTCACGCATCTGCCGATCCCTGGGCCTGTCGTAGGGTTGCTTCTCTTGTTAGTGTGGGCGCGCCTGGGTGGCGCCATCGGTGCGCCGAGCACCGTAGTTGCCCGCGGATTGCTCGGAAACCTGGGGCTGATGTTCGTGCCGGTCGCCGCTGGCATCATGTTTCAGTTGCGTTCACTCGGAGGCGCCGCTTGGCACGTTCTGTGGATCGTGATCGCGACGACGACGTTTACACTGGTCGTAACCGCAAGTGTGTTCGTACTGCTATCGCGCCTATCCAAGCGAGACCGCTCGTGAATTTGCCGCCAATTTTTGACTTGTGGGTGTTTCTTAAAACGAAGCCATTGCTATGGCTGGTTCTCACACTTGCTTCGTGGGTCATGGCGCGACGATTGCAAAACGCCGTCGGTGGCGCCGCCTGGGCAAATCCGGTCGCCGTTGCGTCGGCGCTGTTGGGCGGTGTGCTCTGGCTTACGGGCACATCGTACGAAGAATTTTTCGCCGGCGCCCAATTCGTGCACTTTCTACTCGGCCCTGCGACCATCGCGCTGGGTATCACGATAATCGAACACGGCGAGGCATTACGCCTTCGGATCGTTCCAATAACCGGCGCACTCATCGCGGGGGTCATCGCGTCGGTCGGTTCGACCTGGGTGCGATGTCAATGGGCGGGCCTCCCAACTGAGATCACGGCGTCGATGTTACCCAAATCTGCCACTGCACCGGTCGCGATGGCGATTAGTGAGCGCATCGGCGGTATTCCGGCGATATCCATGAGTGGTGTGCTGCTGATGGGTGTTAGCGGTGCAGTTATCGTCACCCCGCTGTTTAATCTTTTGCGCATCAAAGATTGGCAAGCACGGGGTTTTGCCGCAGGGCTTATTGCGCATGGCATTGGCACTGCGCGCGCCTATCAACTGAGTGCGGAAGCTGGCGTGTACGCAGCACTCGCGCTTGCCCTTGCCGCGATACTTCAAGGATTGTTGTTACCGCTGGTGCTGTAACGAGGTTGAGCCAAAGGAAGTTACGGCGCGTTGCTGCCGCCTGCAATTGAATCGATGTTCACGGGGAACAAAAAGCAAAAGCAAATATCTGGCCGATGCGGCGAATCAATAAAAGCGCCAGGCTGATCGGGCTCGCGACCCTACCAAAGGCGGGCAAGTCAGCTTCATTTTGACCGGCCAATACCGGACAATCGCGACCGTCGGCAAAGGGTTGGATACCGGCCGGAGCGAAACCTATGACCCAACCCACGGTTTTCGCGGGGCTCAAGCCTTGATCAAAGCGCGAAATCGCCCGGCTCCGTGGTCCTCGCCTGCTTAAAAGCGCGAATCGTGTCTTCACCTCAAACGACGACCAATCGGAGGGTGGAGAATGTTGAACCGTCTATCGCGGTGAACCCATCCTGGAACGAGGCCTTTTCGGACTTATTGGGCGTAGTAAAAAATGAAATGGTCAGCGGTGATCCGCGGATCCTCGAAATTCTTTGGCCAGGTACACACACCGAGCCGCTGCAATCCCCGAAAGGCCCTTTATCCCCCAACCGGCGAGCCAATTCAAGTACATGCTGCGACGCTTGTTCAACCGTACCAGCGCCGTTTGCAACGCTTATGCAACGCCCCTCCCATTAAGGTGGTCGCGTGAATGTTGAGTTCGATAAATCCCTACATTCCAAACTATCTGTCTTAATCCTCGATAGTTTTTCGTATGATTTACCAAGATCGATTACGCGGGAGGAACCATGAAATTCAGTCGAAGGCAATTTTTGTTGAATAGTTCGGCCTCCACGGCAGTTTCATTGGTAGGACAACGCCAGGTACTCCAAGCTTATGCAACGCAACCGTCTTCAAATTCGAACAATTAAAGGGAGCAAGGCCACGGTGAGCAATCTGACAGAACAGTTTTTCAAGGCGTATCTGGCCCCATAAAT
>JANMJR010000343.1:0-6755 GCA_031371465.1 Pseudomonadota bacterium | reverse complement strand
GCCCTAATTTACGCCATTCTTCGCAAACCATTCCAACATTTTTTTCCAGCCGTCTTCCGCCGCCTCTTTGCGATAACTCTGCCGATAATCGGCGTGGAATCCGTGCGGCGCTTCGGGATAAATCACGATTTCCGACCTGCTTTGCGCGCCCTTCAATTCGTTTTGCATATCCTCGACATCAGAAATTGGAATGCCTTGATCCTTGCCGCCGTACAGCCCCAACACCGGCGCCTTGATTTCTTTCACCAGATCAATCGCGTGCTGCGGTTGGTTCGCGCTCGCCACCCCTTGCAAACGACCATACCACGCGACGCCGGCTTTCAGGTCGGGATTGTGCGCAGCATAAAGCCAGGTGATGCGCCCACCGTAGCAAAATCCGGTGATGGCGACACGCTTCAAATCACCCTTGTTCGCCCCTGCCCAGGCCACGGTCGCGTCCAAATCCGTCATCACCTGCGCGTCGGGCACCTTAGCGACGATTTTCTCCAAAATCTCGTTGATGTCCTTCATCTTGCTCGCGTCGCCTTGGCGAAAAAACAACTCCGGCGCGACGGCCAGATAACCGCGCTTCGCCAGCCGACGGCAGACATCTTTAATGTGTTCGTGCACGCCGAAAATTTCTTGCACCACGAGTATCGTCGGGAAATTCTCGCCGCCGGCGGGCCGCGCAAAATAGCCGGGGATGGTGTCGTAGCCGCGACCGATGCTCGCTTCGCCGATGGTTAGATCGTCGCTGCCGGTGGTGATGGTAGCGGCGGACACGGGCTGAACCGCCAGGGCGAAGCCGCTGGATAACGCAGTGACAACAAATTCGCGGCGGGTGACTTGCGGTTTGGGATTGAGGCTGTTGAGTTCGGATTGCATGATGGTCTCCTCGAGTGGCGTACGCTTTATTTTACAAGGCTAACGGAATTTCGGTTGGCATGCTTGCAAGGCACTGGCCCTAGGCCACCCGGTATCTGCGCGGCTTCTGGCGCGGCCTATTGGCAATTCCCTTTCCAATTGTCATTCCCGCGAAGGCGGGAATCCATTTGGCTTGTCTATTTGCCAATGAACTATGGATTCCACTCTACGCCGGAATGAGGAGCTGGCCTCGGGCCACATGAATTAATGATTTCGAAATTACCTTTAGCCCAACCCGCGCACCAAATCTGCCTTTATGTCTTCGATATTTTCCAACCCCACCGCCACCCGCAGCAAGCCTTCTCCGATGCCGGCACTCGCGCGTGCTTCGGCGGAAATTCGCCCGTGGGTGGTGCTGGCCGGATGGGTGATGGTGGTTTTCGTGTCGCCGAGATTGGCGGTGATGGACAACAGTTTCGTGCTATCGACCACGTGCCAGGCGCGCTCGCGACCGCCTTTTACATCGAACGAAACGACGCCGCCGCTCATGGATTGCTGGCGTTTCGCCAACTCGAACTGCGGATGATCCGAGAGGCCGGGATAGTAAACGCGCTCGATGCTCGGATGCTTCGCAAGCCAATTCGCCAAATGTGCGGCCGCGTTGCATTGCGCTTCCATACGAATACGCAGCGTCTCCAATCCTTTCAGGCAAACCCAGGCGTTGAACGGGCTGATCGACGGCCCCGCGGTACGCAGAAACGGCAAAATGCTCTCGGTCATCCTGTCTTGCCGCCCCAACACGGCGCCGCCGAGAACGCGGCCTTGGCCGTCCAGGTATTTAGTGGCCGAATGAATGACGACATCCGCCCCCAATTCGATGGGGCGCTGCAAAATCGGCGTACAAAAACAATTGTCCACCACCAACAGAATGCCTCTGGCCTTGGCGATCTGCGCCAGCCCCGCGAGGTCGGCGATTTCCGTGAGTGGATTGGACGGCGTTTCGACAAAAAATAATTTCGTGTTCGGCTTGATCGCGCCGCGCCAAGCGCTCAAATCGGTCTGCGAAACGTAGGTGGTTTCCAGACCCCATTTGCCCAACACGTTGTTGAACAATTGCACCGTCGCGCCGAACACGCTGCGCGAAGAAACAATATGATCACCCGCCTTCAGCAAACCCATCACGCACGACAAAATAGCCGCCATGCCGGACGCCGTGGCGAGGCACGCCTCCGCGCCTTCCAGCGCCGCGAGACGGGTTTGAAACGCCGTCACCGTGGGATTGGTGAAGCGCGCGTAGACGTTGCCCGGCTCGGCGTTGGAGAAGCGCGCCGCCGCTTGCGCGGCGTTGTCGAACACGAAACTTGAAGTCAGGTACAGCGCTTCGCTGTGCTCGTTGAATTGACTGCGCTCGATTCCGGCGCGTACCGCCAAGGTATCGACGTGAAAATCTTGTTTCATTGCCACTCCAAAAAAACAAAAACCCGATCTGCAGAAGCGGATCGGGTTCACCGTTCGCTTTAGCAGAATTTTTAACGCGCCCGCAAGCTGATCTCAAATCGGCGCTGAATGGGAAGTTTCGCGCAACGCCGCGATTGTGTCAATTGAATTTTTTCGTCGTATCCGGGCTGGGCTGGCCACACCAGACCGGCGCTTGGTACGGGGACTTAGGACTTTGTTAAACTTGCAATAACAGCGCATTTCGTTTATTGTATACAGAATTCGATCGTGTTTTTTCAGCCCTAAAACACCCGTGACATTAACCCGCATCACCCTCGAACCGGATTTAGTCGAACGCGTTTATGACGCGTTGCTGCATTCCATTACCGAGGGCACGTTGGCGCCCGGGACGCGGCTTGCGCAGGAAGACCTGGCGGCGCAATTGAATGTCTCGCGTCAACCGGTGTTGCAAGCGTTGCGGCTGCTGAAAAAAGACGGCTTCGTGGTCGACGCCGGCAAACGCGGCGTGATGGTGACGTCGATCGATGCCAAGAGCATCGCCCAAGTCTATCAATTGCGCGGCGCGCTCGATGCGCTGGCTTCGCGACTGGCTGCGGAACGTAAAGCGGTGATCGACCCCCGACCTGATCGAACGCGGCTGCAAGGCGGCGCGCGGGCGCAGCATTGCTGCACTGGTCGAAACGGACATCGCGTTCCACAACGCCATTTACGAGGCGAGCGGCAATACATTGATCGCCGAATCCGCCAATCGCCATTGGGCGCATATCCGCCGCGCCATGAGCAGTGTGTTGTTCGCCGTGGGCGTGCGCGAATCGGTGTGGGATGAACACGCCGCCATTCTCGATGCGATTCGCGTCGGCGATGGGGCAACAGCCGAACGCCTTACGCGCGAGCACGGCGAGACCGCCGCCAACGCGGTAACCAACAGAATTCTTGCTCAGTCCGCCGTGGGCTGATGCACAAATAAATCAGGAGATTAACGATGGTACTGACCCCAGCCCAACTAGATCAATTCGATCGCGACGGTTATCTTTTTTTCCCTAATCATTTTTCGCCGCAAGAAACGAAAAAACTCATCGACGAAGTGCCGCATTTATATGCCCAGCAACGCCCGGAAAACGTACGCGAAAAAGGCACGAACGCGGTTCGCACCAACTTTGCCGCCCACATGTATAGCGAGCCGTATGCGCGCCTGGCGCGCCATCCGCGCATGGTCAAGCCGGTTGAACAAATGTTCGGCGAGGGCGTGTATATGCATCAATTTAAGATCAACGGCAAACAAGCGTTCGACGGCGACGTGTGGCAATGGCATCAAGACTACGGCACTTGGAAAAACGATGACGAAATGCCGGAGCCGCGCGCCATGAACATCGCGATTTTCCTCGACGAGGTAAACGAGTTCAACGGCCCGCTGATGTTTATTCCCGGCAGCCACAAGCTCGGCGTGCTCGATGCGGGGCATGACCTTACCACCACCAGCTATCCGCTGTGGACCATTGATAACGACAGCATCACCAAGCTGGTCGCGCGCGGCGGCATCGTCGCGCCGAAGGGTCCCGCCGGATCGATGATTATGTTTCATTCGTGTTTGGTGCACGCGTCATCGTCGAACTTGAGCCCGTGGAATCGGGTCAGCGTTTATTTGTCTTTATGCGCCGTGTCGAATCATATTCGCCGCTTCAAGCGCGCCGGCTATATCGCCCATCGCGATTTCGCCCCGATTTCCTGCCTGCCCGATGATTGTTTAATTAATGACTACCCGGTCGATTTGCCCTGGAAAGATGGCACGCCGGAGCAAGAACAAAAATCATTATTGAAAGCAGCCTAGACAAGGAACGCTCATGCTCAAACTCGAACACGTTAATTTCCCTGCTAAAGACCCCGTTGGCCTAGCGACTTGGTATTGCGATACCTTTGGCTTTACTCGCGACGAGCATCGCGCCATCGGCGCCGATGCGCTGATCGTTTTTGTCCCCGGCGAACCCTTGGGCAAACGCACCGATGCACATTTCGGTTTTCGCGTCGAATCGAATGCGACGCTGAAAAAGTGGGCCGGACAATTCGACAAAGAAATTATGCAGCGCGGCAGATTCAATTCGATTCAGGTATTCGACCCGGAAGGCAATTGTTTCGAGGTATATTGCCCGCCCGACGCTTAATAAGTTTCACCCCGTGAGCCTCACCATTTTTCCGGTTACGCCAAGTTTCGCTGCCGAAATCGGAAATCTGGATTTGGCGCAACAGCCTTTATTTTCCGCGGAACGCCTGAACAACCCGGCGAGTCATCCCCGGGCAGGCGGGGATCCATAGAGCCTTCGAGGTGGCCGATATCGGCGCGCTTCATACGATATACCGATCGCGCACTCCCATAAGTAAGTCCCGTGGGTTCCCGCCTTCGCGGGAACGACAACTGAGGAGAAGTAACACGCACGACTCCGCCGTTAAACATAATTCACAAACAGGAATAAGCACAAAACTTGCATTCCTCTCAATTCAGGGCCGCTTTATGCGGCCTTACTTATTTAAAATGACCGCAGTAAAATGACCCTAGTCATATTTTAGGAAGCCACATGCCAATCACTATTTCCAAGTCAAAGTTTAAGCCCGCGGCATTGGAATATTTTCGTCAAGTTCAAGAAACGCAGGAAGAACTTATTATTAGCGATCATGGCAGACCTGTTCTTAAGATCGTGCCCTATCACGATCCGGCGCATGCCAAGCCTGATCCTATTTCCACGTTGCGTGGGACGCTTACCCGATACGAGCAGCCTTTTGGTCCGATAACAGAAGCTTGGGAATCTGCTAACTGATTGTGCTCGAACCAAGCCGGCGCTCCACCTCGTCTAGGGAAATGGTTTTCGCCTTGCCGCGCGTTCGCGCCTCGGCAAGGTAATAATCTTCAAGGTCGTCGATATATTCGCAGATCGCCTCGCGTGCGTAATAGGTTTTGGTGCGCCCCGTTTTGGCCGCGAGTTTATCCAGTCGCGTTTCCAATTCTTCGGAGAGACGAATCGCCAACATTATAGTTCTCCGTTTTTGCGGCGAGTCGCGGTTTCTCACGATCGGTTTATCTGGTCAGGCAAGAGTTATAATTGTGTCGTATTCTGATCACCCCGCCGCAAAGCAGGCCGCCAGGACGGCGAGTCTAAGTACGGGATATAGAGCTCCCGGATGACGCTTCGATAATCCAAGCTACATTTTTCTTGCAAATCAAAACGGGCGCCCGAAGGCGCCCGTTTCAGTTTACCGCTTTCGCTGCGGCTAGGCCGGGTTGAAATTAGAACGTGTGACGAATGCCAACACCGAACCGGTCGGCGTCGTTGCCGGGACCACTTACGTTAAAAGAAGCATTGTCTTTGTTGTCGACTTTGCCGTAGTTAACTTGGAACTCGGTACGCTTGGACAACGTATAGGCGTAGCCAACCAAGAACATCTTAGCGGCCGTATCATCAACTGTATCACCGTTAAATTTAGCTTTCTGAGCCAAATTCACGGCGGCACGGATGTGATGTTGACCGAAGTTCAGTGCACCGGAGACCATGAAATTGGTACGTTTTACTTTGTCACCTGATTCACCGAGAACCGAACCTGAATTGTCCTTGAATTGCAACTGTTCGCCAGCGACATCGACTTGGAACAACTCCGTACCGAAGCCAACACCTAAACGCACAGCTTGGTTTTTGTTGTCGCCACCGAGTTCGTCATTGTACTGCGCTAGCGCACCGTACACTGACAAGCCAAAGGCGGACTTCCACTGAACTGCGCCCTGCATACCACTGGGGTTAGTCCCAGAGGTTTTGCGACCGGCAGGGGTAATGTACGCGAGATCAACGGTAATACCGCCGAAGTCCGGCGAGGTGTACCAAATGCTTTGCGGGTCACGACGGGTGAAACCGGGCAAGCCAAGAACACCATAGTTGGTCATCAGGCTCAGAGTACTGAAGGTGTTTTCCGATGCGGGATCCGGATCTTGCAGAATCTGCTGAATCTCATACCGATGTTCGTTTTGACCGATCTTGATCGTTCCGAAACCGCCGGTCAAACCGAGGAAGCTATTACGATTATGTAGATCACCGATATTATTGTTGTTACAAACCGCGCCTGAGCAGCTACCGCCTGCAAATTTCTGATCCATCGCCAAACCGAAAATGGCTTGTGCCCAACCCAAATCTTCCGTGCCATCGATTTCCCAGCGCGTTGCGAACGTGCCGATGTTAGACTGACGCTCGTAAGCTTTGGAACCGTCAGGACGTTTTTCCTGACCAACCCCGATGTCACCATGAATCACACCAGTCAGCACGATGCCGCTGCCATCAGCCATAGCTGCAGCCGGAGCTAGGAAGGCGCCCGCAACTGCTAATGCTACTAAAGTACGTTTCATTGAAAATCTCCTAAAATTTGAATATCTAAGTGGGCGCCTTTACAAGCTTACCCCCCTCACAGGCGGACTGCCT
>JANMJR010000266.1:0-8820 GCA_031371465.1 Pseudomonadota bacterium | reverse complement strand
AATGCCAACCCCACCCGAAACTCGCAGCATGGCGCTATTTTGTGACTTCGAAAACATCGCCCTGGGCGTGCGCGAAGCCAATTACGCACAGTTCGACATCACTAAAGTCCTTGAGCGTTTATTACTCAAGGGGAGCATCGTGGTGAAGAAGGCTTACTGTGACTGGGATCGTTATAAAGATTTCAAGGCGGGGATGCATCAGGCGTCCTTCGAGTTGATTGAAATCCCCCACGTTCGGCAGTCGGGAAAAAACTCCGCCGATATCCGCATGGTGGTTGATGCGCTGGACCTTTGCTATACCAAATCCCATGTCGATACCTTCGTCGTCATCAGTGGCGATTCGGATTTTTCGCCCTTGGTGAGCAAGCTCAGGGAGAACAACAAAACCGTGATCGGCGTCGGCGTGAAAAAATCTACGTCCGACCTTCTCATGGCCAATTGCGACGAGTTTATCTATTACGACGACCTGGTGCGCGAAGAGAAAAAACCTCGTGCCGTGACGAAGAAACCGGCCAAGGTTTCTGCTAAATCTGGGCGCGGCCAGCACAAGGAAGAGCCCGATGAAGACGCGAAAAAGCAGCAGGCGTTCGACCTGATTCTAAACACCGTTGAAGCGTTGTCCGCTGAGCGCGGTGAAGAAGAGAAAGTGTGGGGCTCGCTGGTTAAGCAGACGCTGAAGCGACGCAATCCCGGCTTCAGCGAGAGTTACTATGGCTTTCGTTCCTTCGGCAAACTCTTGGAAGAGGCGCAGGCCCGTGGCATGTTGGAGCTGGAGTTGGACGAAAAATCCGGTGGGTATATTGTGAGAAGCGTTTCGCCGGAGGCCTAATCGTGGCGGTGCGGCATCACCCCGGCCCGCGTGAAGTGCACTTGGCAATATCAATAGCGAATAGGAATTTCATTTACAGGAATGCGTCTGGACAGCCAAACTAAACACCCTGCTTTACGCGGCGTCGGATTTGCGCTGCTGGCGGCCCTTTTGTTTGGGGCAAGCACGCCGCTGGTGCAACGTTTTGGGGTAAACCTTGGGCCATGGCTGACGGCGGCGCTACTTTACCTGGGCGCCGCAGCCATCTCGTTGGTGTTCCCGGCGCGCCGTGGCGCAGAGGCGCGTCTGCGCCCCCGCCATGTTCCGCGCCTGTTGGGGGTTGCGTTATCCGGTGCGATGATCGGTCCGGCAATGCTGGCTTGGGGACTGCAGCGCACCAGCGCCCTGAGCGCCTCGCTCATGCTCGCGCTCGAAGCGGTGTTCACGGTTTTGCTTGGCGTTGTTATTTATCGCGAGTCGATGGATCGCCGCGTTGTTGCAGCAGTCGGGTTGCTGTTGGCCGGCGCGGTATTGTTGGTTGTCGAACGCAGCGGCCAAGGCCCGGTACAACTGCTGGGTTTACTGGCGGTGCTCGCGGCAACGTTTGCCTGGGCGGTCGACAACACACTATCGCGACCGCTGGCGGATGTGGATCCCAGCGCCGTCGTATTTGGCAAGGGGGCAATCGGCGCGACCTGTTCGCTGCTGCTTGCTTGGGGTTTCGGGGAAACGCTCGGAGCTTGGCCGCAGATGATTGCCCTTTGTTTGGTGGGTGCGCTCGGCTATGGGTTAAGCCTACGCTTTTACTTGCTCGCCCAGCGCGCCTTCGGTGCGGCGCGAACCGGATCGCTGTTTGCCATCGCGCCATTCATCGGTGCATTTGTCGCCTTCCTTCTGGGGGAGCGCGGGTTCAGCCTCTGGCTCGGTGGTGCATCGATTCTGATACTCGCGGGCATTTACCTCCATACGACGGAACGCCACAGCCATGTTCATCCGCACGACGCCGTGGAACACGAACATGCCCACCGCCACGACGATGGGCACCACACCCATGAACATGAGCCGATGCCGGAGCAGGCGCACAGCCACCGCCACCATCACGAACCGCTCGTGCATGGTCACGACCATATGCCGGATCTTCACCACGGTCACGTCCACGGACCCAAAGGCGCCGAATCCACCTCGACGCCATAGGTGTAGGGATGAGCGCGATTATTCCAACCGATCGCTTGATCCAAATACAGGATTAGACCCAATACTGTTCGGTTAGCCGTTCAGGCTGTGAGCTTGTCGAACGTTCGAAGCCCATTCAACCTTCGATCGTTCGACAAGCTCACGACTCAAGGCGAACGAGCTTAAGCGAACAGCTTTGGGATTAGACCCGCGTCTTCGCCTGCCCCGATGGTCATGTACGCTGACCGACCGACCAATCAATTGATTCCATCGCGACTGTGGCCGTGAGTCTACAAGGCGCTCATTCCAGGATGAGAACATCATCCACAGTACGCCTTGGCGTCGGCGTCACCATTGGGCCGTAGCCAAGCCGCAGACACAATTGCGGATATAACTCGTTTGCCAGCATTTCGCGCAAACGCCAGCGCAGATGCGGTAGCTCGATGGGTTGATTCAAGTACGATGCGCGCACGCCCTGGGCGGTAGCAAGTAGCAGTAAATGCATCAACGCTTGGCCGGCCACCAGCCAATCGCCGCTGTTGTCCGCTTTGGTGCCGATAACGGCCAAGAGAGGCGAGCCGATCGCAATATCGCGGTCACGCGCGGCGATACCCCCACCGAGATCAAAAGTGCGCATGACAAAGGGTGCGGTGGAAGACATCAGGTCGCTCATTCCCATGGCGTAACCCGGTATGCCGTCGCGGCTGGCACGTCGATTGGGGTGGATCCACGCCGCGAGTTCGCGTCGCACGCGCGGGTCGGACCACTGCTCCTGGTCCGCTAGCGCGATCAATTCGGCGAGCTGGGTGCGTTGCTGCGGCGTGCGCATGACCCAGAGCGAGGCGCCTTCGCCTTCCACGGCATCGGCAAGCGCGCGCTGCAACGGGTCAGGCAGATCACGTGGCTCGAATGCGGTGCGCGTTGTGCGCCGCTGGGTGATGGCTTGGAACAAGGTGCGGTCTTCGTCGGTCGGGTTGTGGCGCTCGCCGACGCGCACACGCGCAAGTAGATCGGCAGCGGGGCCGTCTGGCGCCAGTTCGATCAACGGTTCAACGCCCAAGTATCGCAAAGCCACACGCAGGCAGAACAGCGCGGCGCCGCAACTGATCACCAATTCGCGATCCGCGTGATCGACCACTGCCAGCGCACGAGTGCGGTCGGCGTAGAGTTCCAACTGCGCGTCATTGATACGAAACTTCCAAGGCTGCGAGTTGTGGCTCGACGGCGCCAGGATGGCATAGTTGACGGCATGAACCAGAAGTTGATTCGGACTCGCCTCAGCCACGGATTTCGCTTCTGAAATGGCCCACGCGCTTAGGTCGGATTCGCTCATTTTGCACTCCTGTTGGCTCGCATTCAAAAGCGCAGTCTAGACACACGGCGCGGCGCCACTTTGATCCACGTCAAAGGCAATGCCGGATTGCGGGCGGCGCTTGCGGCGAGAAAACGTTCCTATCGCATGCTGCGCTTGATGCAAATCAATGCGCTGAGTCCCGGAAAGTTGCATCCTGAGCGTGTCGGTTCTCTACATCTGGGCCACGATGAGAAAAAGCCGAGACCTAACCTTCGCAGGAGTCCGTGCCACTCACTGCGCCGCATGAATGGGTTCAGCTCCCGGCGCGCCGCGCCGACACGATCATCGGTCGTGTATCATTTGCGTTCTCGCGGCAGCGTTCGCTTGCATCCCGACGACGCAGAAACGTTGTATGCCGAAGTGACGGTCGGCGAACGCGGTAGTCTCGTCCCGTCCGGTGCTCGTTGCGTGCGTGCGAGAGCGTCTTTATCTTGAGGTGCATGGCGATGTTTATTAACACCATTGCCACAGAGGCTGGCGCCAACGCGGCATCAATCCATTGGCGCGGGTGCACGGCTTATCCGAGCGGGATAGACTCAACGCGTCGATCGATTGCGATCGGGTCGACGCCGTTATTGAAGAGAAGGCCGGCGTCGCCCGAAAAATGGGTTGGCGCTAGGGTCGAGAAAGGAGCATGCAAACGATGAAATCATTATTTCGCCGACGCTTCCTCAAGTTGGGCGCCCTGGTGGCTGCGGCGGGTGTCGCACCGGACTTGGCACGCGCCGTAACCGAAAACACCGAACGCCGCCTGTCGCTGTATAGCACGCACACCGGAGAAAAACTCGATGTGGTGTATCGAATCGGCAACAAATACATTGCAGAATCTCTGGCGCAGATCGACCACGTGTTGCGCGATCACCGCAACAACGAAGTACACGCCATGCGTCCTGATTTACTTGATCTACTGCATACCCTTAGCGTCAATCTAGACAGCCGCGCCGCTTTTCATGTCGTTTCCGGATATCGTTCGCCGGTGACCAATGCCATCCTTTCCGCACAAAGCGAAGGCGTCGCTAAACACAGCCTTCACATGGACGGCCTGGCCATCGACATTCGCTTGCCCGGTCGCGAACTCGCTGACTTGCGCCGTGCCGCGGTGGCGCTCAAATGCGGCGGTGTCGGTCACTATCCTCGCTTAGATTTCGTACACTTGGATGTGGGTCGAGTACGCTATTGGTAATCGCCACCGACCCGAGTCCAATCGCGTCAACGCGTTCATGGGGGATAGCCAATTCCTCGACAACCCACATCACTTTCTGCACATTGATTGAATTCGTACGACCCCAGATTTTGAGCATAGACTTACCTTGATGACAACGATTTTATCGAAACAGCGGTATTACACGCAGTCAAGTCGGGGCATCAGACCGCGGCCGCCGGTTTCGGGCATGCCCGAAGTATCTTTGGCTACGGGATGAGGAGCAATGAGCCTTTTGTCGCACGTGCTTCTAAGTCGTGGTGCGCCGCGCGCGCTGCCGCTAATGGATAGCGCGCGCCGATATGCGGCCGCGCTGCGCCGCTTTGAATCGCATTCCATAGTCGATCCGCCATTTGGCTTAGCCGTATGGAATAACTGGTGTAATGCAGCACTGCGGGCACTGACAAAGTTGCGCTCTTCGCCAGCAACGCATGGGGGTCAACACTCGGCAATGCGCCGCTTGCCTGGCCCACGCTAACCCAATGGCCGAACAGCGCCAGCGCTGCTAAGTTCTCGCCCATCGCTTGCTGGCCTACGCCATCAATAATGAGATCCGCACCATGGCCGTTGCTCGCCTCCATTACCGCATCGGCAAATAAATAATCGCACGTGACGATGACGTGGTGACAACCGTGATCGCGCGCGAGCCGGGCTTTATCTTCCGATGACACGGCGCCGATAACGGTTGCACCGAGCGAGCGCGCCCAACTCGAGACGATTACACCGAGGCCGCCCGCGGCGGCATGAACCAACACGACTTCGCCCGCCTTTAGTGTGTGTACGCGATGCAATAAATATTCGGCGGTGAGTCCTTTCAAAAACGCCGCGGCCGCCGTTTCATCGCTCACATGGGTCGGCAGCGGCACGACCTGAGCGGCGGACAATGTTCGTATGTCGCTATAGCTACCGGGGGGCAGACCCAAGTACGCGACACGATCACCGGGCATGACGTGGGTCACCCCATCGCCTACATCAACGACCACACCGACACCTTCAACACCTAAGGCCCCACCAGGCGCAGCCAGCGGCGCCAAGCCGCGGCGAATGTAAACATCGAGATAGTTGACGCCGATCGCGGTGTGCCGCACCCGCACCTCACCAATTTGCGGCGCGGGCACGTCGACGGCGCGCGCAACCAGCACCTCCGGCCCACCCACGCTATCAAAAACCACGGCTTGACCACGGGTAACGGCGCGAGTCGCGATGCGTGGTAGCGACGGCGCCCTGCCCTGCGCCAACAATTTTGCGACCCCGGCAAAGCCCGCTTCGTACACTCCATTGCCGACCAAATCGGCGAGTTCCTGCTCGCGACCGCGCGGTGTACGAAAAGTCGATTGCCAATGCCAAAACGTTCCATTGCCATCGGTCACCGGCTTGAGTTGAACCGTCGCCACATAGCGTTCCAACGCAATGTCAGCATTGAGGATGCAATAGGTGAAGCGAAAGTCACGATCGGACAGTGACAGCAATTGCTCGCGAACGCGCGCGCCATCTTGCAAACGAAAACGCCGCACACAACCAACGCGATCCGACGGCTCGTCGCCCTCAATAATCGACTCGGCAACAACGGGATGCCACGCGGCGTGGCTATTGAAATCCCGCAGCACCGACCAGACACGGTCAATCGGCGCGTTGATAACGGTTGAACGGGTGACGCGGATCATGTTCTACATGCTGTCATTGCGAGCCTCTAGTTTCGTCCGACACTGCGCACGGGCCTTGAACCGGGTCTTGTTTTAAGCATGTCATCCTGAGCGCAGCGAAGGATCTGCTTTCTCCGCCGCCCCGAAGCAGATCCTTCGCGTTGCTCAGGATGACATGTTAAAGGTGACAATTCCGGTAGGGTTCATGGAAAGGAGAGCAATCCACGAAGCAATCTCAACGCGCCAAATTACGAAATCGCCGCGCTGCGCTCGCGATGACCTAGCGCCGCGCAAACCGCTGCTTCAGGGCGTTGAAGCCCGCTTGAAACACGCCCTGCCCGATCGTCTCCGCGAGCTCGCGCTCTTGCGCTGCGTCGCAATCGAACTCCGCACTCCACTCGGCAAAGGCGCGATTGCCGTCGGTGATCGGTGTTAATTTCAACGTAGCAATGTAATTGCTAATCGGCATAGGCGATTCGAGAATTGAATAAGTGCATTGATAGTCGAAGTCGGATAACGTTAGCAATTGCTCGCGAATGAGTCCCCCGTCGCGCACGCGAATCGCGCGGATACAGCCGACTTTATCGGCTGCTTGGCTGTTCTCAATACGCGAATCGGAGATTCCCGGATGCCAACGCGACAAAGCGTTGAAATCGCGAATCACCGCCCACACGCCGTCGGCTGGGGCGTCGATGACGCTCGAAATATAGACCCGAACCACGGATTAGCCTTCTTCGGTGGCGGCCGATGGCAGGCTCGCCGTGACCGACTGGGCGATCTTGGCGATATCACCACCGTCGACGCCAATCTCGCGCAATAGTTGATCGATTAGCGGCGCTTGGGCGCGGAAGCGCAGCGCGGAATTCACCAAACTATCCGCCAAGCCGGCGCCACCGGACTCAGCGCCTATTTGTCCGCCACTTCCGCCCAATCCGTTAACCTGAAGAATCTTGATGCCTTCGATTTTTTCCATCGGCTTGACCGATTCGCGGATGATGCCTTCCATCTTGTCGATCAAACGCATGCGCATCACCGACATGCGCGCTTCCGGTGTCAATACGTTTTGCGCTTGGTTCATCAGACGTGTGCCCTCGGCCTCGACTTCGTGGCGAATCTTGGCGGCGAGCGAACGAATTTTATCGCCGTCAGCCCAGGCTTCCGCTTCCGAGCGCACGGCGGCGCCACGATCCGCGGCGGCAAATTTCTCCGCCTCGGCCGCCACCCGAATGCGTAACGCATCACGCTCGGCGTCTTGCGACGCGCTGATCAGTTCAATTTGCTTCTTGCGATTGGCCATTTCCATTTCGCGTGCGGTGAACACTTTTTCTTCCTCGGTCACAGCCTTGGCGCGCGCCTGATCAGCGAGGGCTTGGGCCTCGGACTGCGCTTTGGATTGTTGCGCAATGGCAATCGCGCGACCTTGTTCCGCCAACTCGATCGTAGTGCGTCGCTCGATTTCTGCCTGTTGCAGTTCCCGCTCTCGAGCGATACGCTCGCTTTCGACGGCCTTCTCCGACAGGATTCGTGAACGGTCGACCGCTTCACGGGCGGAGATCTCAGCGCGTTCGCCTTCTTGTTGTTGCGTCGCCCGCTCCCGCGCCAGTTGCGCACGCTGCGTTGCGCGGGCGATTTCCAACTCGCGCTCCTGATCCAGGCGCGCGCTTTCCGATTCGCGATCGATATTCAAGCTGATTTTTTCCGCCTCCAAATTCTTATTGCGAATCTGGATTAAAGTATCTTGCTCGATGTCGTTACGTTTTTTCTTACGGCTTTCGATGGTTTCCGTCAAACGCGTCAAGCCCTCCGCGTCGAAAGCGTTACTCGGATTGAAATATTCCATCGCCGTTTGATCGAGCTGGGTGAGCGATGCGGATTCAAGCTCTAAACCATTCTTCAGCAAGTCATCCGCTACGGTATTGCGCACCCGGCGAATATATTCACCGCGCTTCTCGTGCAGATCTTCCATAGTCATTTCCGCCGCGGCGGTGCGTAAGGCATCAACGAACTTACCTTCGGTTAATTCCTTCAATGCCTCGGGCTGCATAGTGCGCAGACCCAGGGTCTGCGCCGCACTAGCGATGGCTTCGGGGCTCTCTTGCACGCGCACATAAAACTCGGCGATGACATCCACGCGCATGCGATCCTTGGTGATCAAGGATTTGTCGCGACCGCGCATGACCTCCAAACGCAAAGTGTTCATGTTGACCGGAATCACATCGTGTACGATGGGCAACACGAAGGCGCCACCGTTGAGCACGACTTTTTGTCCACCTAAGCCAGTGCGTACGAACGCCCGTTCTTTTGACGAACGCAGATACAGCCAATGCATCAGCCAGACGAGGATCGCGACGACGATCGCGACCGCGATCAGCCCGACCAGGAAAGAACCAAATTGTGCGCCAGTCATAACTCCTCCAATAACTTTATCGAGTAATTTGTTTAAATTTTCGCGTCTGCTCGGTGAGCGCGCGTTCCGTCGGCAGGCGTTCCATGCTGGATGCGCCGTAAAAACCGTGGACCTCCGGACACTGCTGCAAAATATAGGTTGCGTCTTGTGGCGTCGAAATGGGCCCGCCATGACACAGCACGATCACGTCCGGATTCACCGCCCGCGCCGCTTTTGCCCAACTCTTTATCGGCG
>JANMJR010000234.1:0-3056 GCA_031371465.1 Pseudomonadota bacterium | reverse complement strand
ACCCACATGCCCACCGGCATCGTGGTCGAATGCCAGGACGGCCGCTCGCAACACAAAAACAAAGCGCAAGCGATGTCGGTTCTGGTCGCGCGCATCAAGGACAAACAAGAGCGCGAGCAACATGCTAAACAAGCCGCCGAGCGCAAGTCGCTAATCGGGTCCGGCGACCGTTCCGAGCGCATCCGCACCTATAATTTCCCGCAAGGCCGCGTCACGGATCATCGCATCAACCTCACGCTGTACAAAATCGATCTCATCATGGACGGCGACATGGCGGAAATTACCAACGCACTGATGGCGGAACATCAGGCGGAACAGTTGGCGACGCTGGGCGATTCGAATTGACGCCAACGGAAGCTAAGATCTCGATGGCGCATATTGATGTCATTCCCGCGAAGGCGGGAATCCATTCTGCATTGACCATTGCCGATGCGATGAAATTTGCCCAGCGCAAAATCGATCTTGTCGACGCACGCGTCTTGCTCCAACACACACTGCGCGCCAACCGCGCCCATTTAGCGACCCATCCCGAACGAGTCTTGAGCGATGCGGAAAACAATCAATTTAGTAATTACGTCGAGCGCAGGAAAAACGGCGAGCCGGTCGCCTACCTCATCGGCGAGCGGGAATTTTTCGGACTCATGTTCAAAGTCACACCTGCCGTATTGATCCCGCGCCCGGAAACGGAACTACTCGTAGAACAAGCACTGGAGCGGCTTCCAGAACATCGGTCGGCGCGAGTATTGGACTTAGGCGCCGGCAGCGGCGCCATCGCGATTGCCATTGCCAAACATCGGCCGCTTGCTCACATCACCGCCGTTGACGCCAGCAACGCCGCCTTGGAAATCGCACGGGAAAACGCGCAACGGCTTTTGCGCGACCGCGCATCGGCCGTAGCATTTTTGCAAAGCGATTGGTTCAGCGCCGTAAACGACGAGCCGTTTGATTTAATCGTTTCCAACCCACCCTATGTTGCCGAGGACGATCCCCATCTCGCCCAAGGCGATTTGCGCTTCGAACCACGCCAGGCACTGGCCGCAGGCCCCAGTGGATTGTCGGCCCTGGCGCACATTGCCCGGAACGCCGCGTCCCGCTTGGCTCCTGGCGGATGGCTGTTGTTGGAACATGGTTACGACCAGGGTAATGCGTGCAACGTGTTGATGGCCGCAGCAGGCTTCGTCAACGTCGCCACCCATCAGGATCTGGCCGGCATCGATCGCCTCACGCTCGGACAATACCCGGATATTCCATTTTAATTTTAGCTGGCGTTCAGACGGAACATGTGCCGCGCGGACGTGGGGCGGCGAGATTTCACCAAAAAGAACTTGAAATCAACCATCGGTTCATGTATGGTGGAATGGTAGATAGATATCCACCTCGAAGTCATTATGTCCCTGAATATTAAAGATCCTGAAACACACGAACTTGCTGCCGCACTCGCCAAAGCGACTGGCGAATCCATGACCAAGGCTGTGACGCTCGCGATCCAAGAACGTTTGGAACGTATTAAGCGTCATCGACGCCCCAATGCTTCGGAGCTTTTGGCGATCGGTGCGCGTTGTGCCGAGAGCCTGACCTCGGCGCCGGTTGACCATGCGCGCTTGCTCTATGACGAGCTGGGTCAGCCGAAATGATTGTCGATAGCTCCGCCATCCTTGCCATTCTGTTTGCAGAGCCCGATGCCGCGGTGTTCGCCAAGGCGATGAGTGAAGCAGACGCTTGCAGAATTTCCGCGGCGACCTTCGTCGAAGTGGCCGTGGTGGTGGAAGCGCAGACACAAGACCGTGGTAGCCGCCAGCTCGACGCGTTTCTGCGGCGCGCGGGTTTTGTGATTGAGCCAGTTACGGAAGAACAAGCGCATCTTGCGCGGCAGGCGTACTCGGATTTCGGCAAGGGTCGCCATCCGGCAGGACTTAACTTCGGTGATTGTTTTTCCTATGCGCTCGCTAAGGCCAGTGGCGAAGCGCTACTTTTCCAGGGCGGCGATTTTTCTAAGACGGATATTGTTAGCGCCCTGGGTTGATGAAAATATTGGGTTCCGCGCTTTTACGCAGTCCCGCTTGAGAGATGGGTTAGCGAAGCAATCGGGCCGGGGCCGAAAATCGCCCGAAAGACGCTCAAAAATTGTCATGGTAGATCAATTGGTTAAAGGGAGCGACTTGAGAAGCGTCATTGAACTGGTAGGCACTTGGCATGAGTTGTTTGCATTGCGCCGACTTGCTTTACGAGCCGTTGACTACCCGTAAGCACTGCGGCTTGCATGCCAGCCACGACCGCAAGGCCATTGCAGTTTCGCAGGATTTGTTCGACAAGTTGCACAGGATAGCCGGACTCTTGCCTTTGTATCGGGTGGATTCCCGCGTGAACGAAGGAATTGAGCGCCTTCCAGGAGTTTTCTTTGAAGTTGGCAAGCGCCTGATACACAGGGTAGGGAGCCTTGGTTGACAGGGCCACCATCATCTCAGCGACGAGCGGCAGATTCTTGGCTTCCTGCTCTGCCTCGACGGCCAACGTTGCCCCAAGCTTGCCAACGTGCGGCTCGGACGCAGCGTAGAAGGACCATACGGCACGAACAGCGGCTTCGTATTGCGCGCGATGCACAACCAGGCCCGATGGTACCATTCCAACCGCTAGGAGCGTGCGGCAAGCGTGGCTGTGCTCAAGGGAGACGGAAGATGCAAGATGACTGACTCGGATTCGTTGTGAATCGTCGTAGACAGGGGCGGTCAGTACGGCCGCTAGTAGTGCCGCCAAGTCTTCAGACGCCGCGAGAATTCGCTGACCGAGTGTATTCATGACAGCTACAGTTATTCACCAGACCGGTCGGTAAATTCTAGATACTTGCTGTCGCACCGTAACTGATCTATTCATTTTAGTTGTCACCGGCATTGGGTCTGCATTTGTAATGATAGTACGGATCTGGCCTGCGGGCGCGCGTTACCGGCCCGCCGGAGCGACCATCAAATTACTGTTGATTGGTCAATCTCGGTGGCGCGAATGCACCGCAAGTTCTTGGCTCCAGAAATTGCGGCGTATTACGTTAGAATCTCGTCCAG
>JANMJR010000211.1:0-3313 GCA_031371465.1 Pseudomonadota bacterium | reverse complement strand
GACTAAGCTGACGAGCATGATGGCGTTGTACTGTCCCGAATTCTCGATCACGGTTTGCGACCGAGTCGCGTGCTCGATGAAAGTATTGAAATCGCCGCGGTCGAAGGCAACCACCCCGCACAGGAATTCAAACGTACCTGGACTTAATCCGCTGGCTGGCTTTCGCAACCCCTTGAGCCTATGGATGGTGGCCTCAGCCTCGTCTAGCATTTTCGCTCGCCGTTCGCATAGACCGCGCCAGTTGCCGCTGGTAAGGGCCACGTCATTCAAGCCGTGCTCGGCGGCAATGGCGTCGGCGTGGTCGTGGCAGGCCAGTGCATCACGATAACTGCCGTTCATGTAGTGCGAGTATCCTTCCGTCGAGTAGTAAAACGCTGCACGATGCGCTGTCAAATGAGGTGAATCGAGCAGCGGCCGCGCCTCGCGTATGGCAATCCGCTGCGCGTCGTCGTCCACCGATGCGTGGAAGCATCCGTGAAGCATGCTGGCCACCGCGACTTTAAGATTGACCTCCAGCGGGTGCGCTAATAGTGCTTTGACGCGCGCAACGCAGCTAGCTAACGCGGGATGGGCCGGCGCACGGTAGGTTGCCCCTATCATCAGTGCAGCATGCACGCGCAGGTTGTCCTCCATCGATGGAAGTACGACTCCTCTCGCAAGCAACTGCGCCACCCGTTCGATCCATGGGTCCATAAGTCTTAGGTCGTCGAATCGGTCATAGAGCGCCTCCAATATGGCAGCCGCTGCAAGCAACTGGCCGGTCGCATCCGGGATACGGCGGAAGCCCATGTATGCCGCTTCCAGTATCGGGTGCGCCAGACGCGGGTCGACAAGGATCTGCGATCGTCCGAGCCAATAGCGCAGCCACGGGTTTTCTTCGAGCCGTGCGGCGGGCAGGCAATCGACCCATTCATGCAACGTTAGCCAGCGGCCTTGGGCGATTAGCGTGGCAGCATGCGCCATGAGCACCCGCTCCATATCCGGCCAATTAGCGGACTCGGCGTAGAGCAAAAAAGCGTCCTCGGCGCGGCCTTGCGATTCAACGTGCCGAGCCGCTCGCCGCATAAGGTCTAAACGTTCTTCGATTGCCAGGACGGCGCGCGCCCGGCCCATTAAAAATGTGCGGAATAGCGCGTGATATTCGTAAGACTCTTCCTCGCCGGACCTGCGGTCGGTGAAGAGATGCCGCTGATGCAACGTCTCGACGTGTCGAATGGCCGCGGCGTTACCTGTCAGCAACTCGGCGAGCGTGGCGGTGACGCGCGGGAGGAGAGCCGTCTTAAGCCACACGTCTTGTGCTTCGGTGTCCGCTTTCTCAAAAATAATGCCGGAGAAATAATCGAACACGGCTTCCAAAGAGTCGGCGCGAGCCGCTTGGAGTGGGCCGCCTGTTGGCAGTGGATGGCCCGCGCGCTCCAGCATCAGCGTTACGCCGGCCATCCAGCCGTCGCATTGGGTGTGCAGCGCGCGAGCGGTCGCGGCGTCCCCGAGTCCACGCGCGGCGGCGATAGCCTCCGCCTCATCAGGCGCGAGCCGCAGTTCGTTGTACGGGAGGCAGGCGACCGTGCCGCCCAACAACGCTCGCGCAAAAGCCGGCGGTGGATCACTGCGGCTGACGATTAAGACGTTCGCTCCGAGTGGAATTTCCTCGAACCCTGCAGCGATCGCCTGATGCAACGCAGATTCCGTTGCGATCTCGTGATAGTTATCGAGCACGAACACGACATCGTCCGGCAACTGGGCGAACGCTTGTCGAAAATACCGGCGGCTGAAGCCAGCCACGTCCGCAACGTATTCCGGCGTCAGCAAGGGTAGCGGCTTCGCCCGGCGCGGCGCGAGCGCCGCCACGGCCTGCCTCAAGTAAAAGAAAAACGTCGCAGGGTCGCTGTCCCCGGCGTCGATCTGATACCAAACAAACGGCAGCCTCGAGGCCTCGACATAGCTAGCGGCGAGGCTCGTCTTGCCGGCGCCAGGCGGACCCGTGATCCAAACTACCAGGTGCTCGCGCAATTCGTCTAGCCGCGCAAACAGGCGCTGTCGGGGCACCGTGCCGTACAGCCGCGGGCGAGTGAGTTTGGCGGGTTGCGCGCGTTTCGATGACACCTTTTTCCCCCTCGGCGGATAGGAGTTTTAAACGCTTTTTTACCAATGCTCAATCTATCCCTGAGCTGGCGAAACGTCAATCGCAATAAATCGCGTCCCTCTTGCCTCGCGGCACGCATGCCGCAAGAGCCGCATTCCTATTGCCTCCTAGGCCAACTACCTTGGTACTTGCATTGTACGTAATACGCTAGCTGATCTATATCGACAATTCTTGTGCGACACTAGCGGACCTAACTCAATGCTGTTCGCTTAAGCGCGTTCGCCCTGAGCCTGTCGAAGGGCGAATGGGCTTCGATCGTTCGACAAGCTCACGACTCAGCCTGAACGGTTAACCGAACAGTATTGGGACCTAACTTGAAACTACGATTACAGAGATGACTGATACCACGACCTACACGCCGCCAAATGTCTGGACCTGGAACAAAGAAAACGGTGGGAAATTCGCCAACATCAACCGCCCCATTGCCGGTGCGACCCATGACCAGGATCTCCCGGTCGGCCGCCATCCGCTTCAGCTCTATTCGTTGGCGACACCGAATGGCGTCAAGGTCACGGTGATGCTGGAAGAACTGCTTGCGCTGGGCCACAGCGGCGCCGAATACGACGCCTGGCTGATCCGAATTAATGATGGTAATCAGTTCGGCAGTGGTTTTGTTTCGGCCAACCCCAACTCCAAAATACCTGCCTTGGTGGACCGCAGCGGGCCGACGCCGATCCGGGTGTTCGAGTCTGGCGCTATCCTGGTCCACCTGGCGGAGAAGTTTGGGACCTTTATGCCGACTTCCGGCCCGGCCCGCGCCGCGTGCTGGTCATGGCTATTCTGGCAAATGGGCAGCGCGCCCTATTTGGGTGGCGGGTTCGGCCATTTCTATGCCTACGCGCCCACTAATATCGAATACGCGATCGACCGCTTCGCAATGGAGGTAAAGCGACAACTGGACGTGCTCGACCGGCATTTGGCAGACAACGAATACATGGCAGGCCACGACTATTCAATCGCCGATATCGCCATCTGGCCCTGGTATGGGGCGCTCGCCAAAGGCTTGCTCTATGAGGCTGGCGAATTTCTGCAGGTTAACGAATATAAGAACGTGCAACGCTGGACCAACCTCATCGCCGCGCGACCAGCGGTGCAGCGCGGCCGCATGGTCAATCGCACGTGGGGCGAACCGGCGAGTCAGTTACATGAACGTCATGATGCCAGTGACTT
>JANMJR010000134.1:0-10006 GCA_031371465.1 Pseudomonadota bacterium | reverse complement strand
CAAACCGATTGCTGCGAACCGATAGTCAACGAATTCGCTACACGGCCGCGCTGCTTATCGGTGTAGCCGCCAGCGCGTCGTCATCCATCGCCCTAGGCGCCGATGGTGGGCAAGACAGTCCAGCAAATCTTGTGGATGCGCTGCACAGCGCTTTTGGTACGCACCATGCGCGAGCAGTTCATGCCAAAGGCATTATTCTTGATGGTGCGTTTTCTCCGACACCCGAGGCGCGGGGTTTGAGCAAGGCTCTACTTTTCTCAGGTGGCCGGATTCCCGTCACCGTTAGATTTTCTGATTTCACCGGAATTCCCGATATTCCCGATACGATTGGCGACGCTAACCCACGCGGCTTTGCGGTGAAGTTTAGACTGGATGATGGCTCAACGACCGATATCGTCACGCATAGCTTTAATGGTTTTCCGACCGCGACGTCCGCGGACTTTGGCCAATTGCTTCGCGCAATTGGCGCCAGTGGACCCGATGCGCCAAAGCCGACTGCCCTTGACAAGTTCCTCGGCAGTCATCCAATCGCGAAAACTTTCTTAACAACGCAAAAGCCAGCCCCGGTCAGCTACGCCACGCTCAATTACTTTGGCGTCAATTCCTTTAAGTTCATCGACGGCAAGAACGGTGCGAGCTACGTGCGATATCGTTTCGTACCAAAAGCCGGCGAGCAGTTTCTCGATGCGGCCAGTCTCAAAGCGAAGGGCCCAAACTATCTAACCGAAGATATCACGTCGCGGGTTGCTAAGTCCCCGATTGTCTACGAATGGTTTGCCCAAGTTTCGGGATCGGGCGACGCAATAGCCGATCCATCAATCGCGTGGCCCGAAAGCAGGACGTTAGTTCGGCTCGGCGTCATCTCCGTCGATCGCGTGGCGCCTGATCAAAATGCAGTCGACAAGGCCACACTTTTCCTCCCTGGAAATCTGCCTTCCGGCATCGAGGCAGCTGATCCTATGATCGACATCCGAAGCGCGGCTTACCCGATTTCATTTGGGGCTCGTCAATAATGTGGTTATGGCGTGTCCCCCTCCATTGTATGGAACACAGTCTTGAAGGAACGCGCAATGAAAACTAAGAAACATTTCGCTGCGGCGTTGATCGCATTAGTTGTTCATTTTGCCATCGTTGCGGCCGCTAGCGAGCCACGACAGGAGGCGGTTTCTCCTCAGTTTGCTCACGCGATCCCCAACATCGCCGGCAAGTCGTTGACATCCGTGGTCGTTAGTTTTGCCTCTGTTAAATTCCGAGTGGGTAACATAGCGTCAGTTGAGTACCTGTTGAGGAGGTGTGATGACGGCCAAGCTGTTTGAGGTAGCGCTGGGAATTACTGCGCCCTGGACTGTGGCGACAGTGGAATTCGATGAGGCGGCCAAGGTGTTGACGGTGCTGATCGACTTCGAGCCTGGCAGCCGCTTCGCGATCGGTGGTCATGAAGGCGTGCATCCGGTGCACGACACGGTGACCAAAGCCTATCGGCACCTGAACTTCTTCCAGCACGAGTGCCGCTTGCAGGTGCGCACGCCGCGCGTGAAGTTGCCCAATGGCTCGGTGCGATTGGTCGAGCCTGACTTTGCGGGTCGTCTGTCCGGTTTCACGCTGTTGTTCGAGGCGTTGATCCTGATGCTGGCGCAGCAGATGCCGTTTGCAGCCGTGGCGCGCATCGTCGGTGAGTCGGCGCACCGAGTGATGGCGGTGTGCGAGCGCTATGTCGACATTGCCTTGGGCCTGGCCGATTTTAGCGACGTGACCGCACTGGCCATTGATGAGACGTCGCGTTCACGTGGCCACGACTACATCACCTTGGCCGCTGACGCCCTCGCACGCCGAGTGCTGTTCGTTACCGAAGGGCGCGATGCTAAGACCATCAAGGCACTGGCCGAGGACCTCGACGCGCACGGCTGCCCGCCTGAGCAAATCGACTCGGTGAGCATCGACATGTCGCCGGCCTTCATCAAAGGCGTAAGCCAGGCGCTGCCGAATGCCCGCATCACGTTCGATAAGTTTCACGTCGTCTGGCATGCAAGCGTCGCGGTGGACAAGATGCGCCGCCTCGAGCAGCGCACCGACCCCTCCCTTAAAGGCATGCGCTAGTCGCTGTTGAAGGATCGTTCGAGATTGAAACCCGAGGCCGCCGCCGACCTGGACGCCTTGATCGTCAAGATGACCACCGTACGCACCGCTCGTGCCTGGCTTTACAAGGAGCAGTTGCGCGAGATTCTGGAGCGCAAGCAGATCAACGTGGTGCGCGGCATGCTCGAACACTGGTGCACCTGCGTGATGCGCAGCAAGGTCGAACTGATGAAGGACGTCGCCGCCCTCGTTCGCCATCACATCGACGGCATCGTCGCCTGGGCTCGGAGGAGGCAGACCAACGGCTTTCTCGAAGCCATCAACGGCCTGTTCCAGGCCACCAAGCGCCGTGCGCGCGGATTCACCCGCCTGTCCACCATCAAAACAGTCATCTTCCTGATCGCCGGTAAGCTCGACTTCCATGCCATCAACCCTCATGCCTCGCAACCCACTTGAAATTTAATAGAGCCTTAGTTTTCCACCCGGCGCTAAGGCAACTCCGCATCGACATGGCGACGCCTTTGTCTACGCTTATGTGCTATCCGGCGCCGTACGGAGCCAAATCAATGACGAGCCGGCCAAGGTTTATCAGATGGGTCAGGATTGGTACGAGCCTCCCGGCTCCCATCACCTGGTTACCGAAAATGTCAGTACGACAGAGTCGGCAAAGTTGTTGGTGATTTTTGTAGCCAATACGGGTGATGCGCTAAAGATTCCCGATCAACACTAAAGGAGCTGAAGTTGACACAACGTCTTGATCAACAGGTCGCCTCGCCCGATGGGATGCGCGTAATGGGCAATGTCCATCAATATGTGACGAAATCGGACCTTCCATTGAATCTCATTAACCTAGTTTATCTACGCGTATCTCAGATAAACGGCTGCCCATACTGCATCGCGATGCATTGGCGCGAACTCATGAAAGGCAACGTGCCGAGCGCAAAGCTGATGCTCCTTTCAGTGTGGAGGCAGGTTGATGGATTGTTTACAGGCAAAGAACGCGCCGCGTTGCAATGGGCAGAATCGCTGACCCTAATTTCTCAAACCGGCGCGCCGGATGCGGACTACCGGACCGCGATCGCTCAGTTCGACGAGAAGCAACTGGTAGATCTCACCATTGCCATCGGCGTGATTAACACCTACAACCGCCTTGGAATTGGATTTCGCCGTACGCCTGAAGGATTGAATGTCACTGTTTCCCATCCCCAGTCAGCGAGTATAGAGGCGTAACCGAAAGGATGTATGTCATGTTGGTTAACAAAGACGCTAGGAGTCTGGGTATGCCATGGGAAGTGCAATACGGCTATGTCCAGTCAGTGAAGGCTGGCGACACGATCTATTTGGCCGGGCAAGTGGCGCATGACGACAACGGAAAGGTCGTCAGCCTTGGGGATATGGAGACGCAAATGCGCCAGGCCTATGCAAACGTCCGGAAGTTACTTGCGCAGTATGACGCAACAATCGACAACGTTGTAGACGAGACGCTCTTCGTAACGAATATGGACGCCGCATTTGCAGCAAGGGTGAAGTGCAAACAAGCGGTCTATTCCGGCACGGCCATCGTGGCGAGCACTATCGTTCAGATCGAGCGTCTCGCATTTCCGGAACTCATGATCGAGATCAAATGTGTTGCAAAGGTTTAGACATGTGGGTAACTCGACAAGAAATGACTCGTCGCGGATGTCAGTCGAAGATCAGAACTTGCGCGTCACTGGTCTTCACCCGCTTAGGGTCAGACCAAGGGTAGTAATTTTCGGTGCAGGAATTGGCATCAAAACTTAGTTACTTTTTCAATCTTTGACAGGAGAAATATCATGCTAGCTATCAAACACTTGACCTGCGCCGTGCGTGGGGCGCTGTTAGTCGCAACCTTCGCGTCCGCCTCTGCTGGTTGGGCCGTCGACACCAATAATCCGCTTGATCCCGCCTTCCAGACGCCGCAAGAGAAAGCCTACTGGGAGCACCACGTCGCAAAGCTCGATCCAAAGGGAGAAGGTCAGGTAACCAGAGAGAGCTTCCTTAAACACTACGAGGATCTGTGGGACAAATACGTTCCAGCCAGCAAAACTGCGGTCTCCTGCAACGAATTAGCGAACAAGTGGGCACAGCTTGAAACGAAGAATCCCCTTGATCCGAATTACATGACGTACGTCTGGCGTGAAGAACACGTTCACGGCATTGACACCGATAACGATGGCTCCATTACCAAAGCGGAATTCCTCAAACATATGGAAGTGGAGCATTGGGACGTAGCGACGAGGGATCTACCGGGCGCGGCCATGAGGCTCAGCGAAGTGTTAGACATGATGAGCGCAAATCCACTCAATCCACGACACAAATTCCACTAAAAATTTGGGATGCACCGAGGTCCTTAGATAAGACATTTTGGATCGATCTAACCGTTCGGATCGCACCTAACGCAATCGTTTGAGGTACATCATGAAATATAAACTTCACATCATTGTTGGTAGTACACGTCCCGGCCGCAAGGGATCGGCTATCGCAAGGTGGTTATATTCCTTCGCCGTCGATCACGGTAAGTTCGATCCTGTTTTTATCGACCTCGCTGATTTTAATCTACCGGTATTTGATGAGCCAAACCATCCGGCGATGCAGCAGTATGTGCATCCACATACGATTGCGTGGGCTGAAAGCGTCGACAAGGCAGATGCATTTGTATTCGTCACACCCGAATACAACTCGGGGCCGCCACCGTCCCTGCTCAATGCGCTGAACTATCTCTATAAGGAATGGGGCTACAAGCCGGCAGGTTTCGTCAGCTATGGTGGTATTGCGGGCGGTGTACGATCGGTTCAGACGCTCAAACAGACGCTTACTACGCTGAAGATGATGCCGATAGTCGAGGCGGTGATCGTGCCGATGTTTCAAGAATTCATCGATGATAATGGACGGTTCGTGCCTAACGCGATGCATTCACAAGGCGCCCAAGAGACGCTAGACGAGCTATATCGCTGGACCGATGCACTCGCGCCGCTGCGATCGCCCGGCAAAGGTCGCGGCATACCTGAAACAGAGGAGGTAAGCCATGAATAAGTTGCCGTTGTCTCTAAGCTATGGAGCAGTAGCTTGCGCCGGCGCTTTGTTGATTGCTGACTTAGTCGATGCCGAATCGTCGGCGCCGTCCGATACTACAGAAACGTTGCGCGAGGTGTCGGAAGAAATGATCGACCTCGCGCTGGGGCTGACGTTTCCTGCTAGCGACCCGCCTGCTTGGACGAAGGCTATACAAGGAACAGACCGGTACCAGGAAAAGCTCGATCGTTAGTGAAAAAAATGAGCTTCGAAAAATGTCTACCGTGCTATTCCGCACCAACGAATTGCCTAATGCGGCTCCTCCTCGAACGGCTCCCGGCACGCCCTCCAAATTTGCCGATCCGTTCACTTTCGGTGCACCAGCTCACTTGGGTGGGTTGGTGCGCCTTTCTTTTTTTAACTCAAATGACCCGCGGAAACATCGATCTACCGCGCATATCGGCAGATCCGTGAGTATTACATCAATTCGGGGCGACTCATAAAATGGATAGCACTGTGGCGATCCTGCTCGCTACATTCCTCATGTCGATTGCCGGATTATTCGTGTTCATTTGGTCGTTGCGTAAAGGATTGTTTAACGAAAATTCCGGAGATGCCGCCACTATTTTTGCGCGAGGTGAGATTGGACACGGAGAAGAACCGGCCACGACCCGCGAACAGCAAAATGCGAGTAAGTTAGCCGCCATATCGCAGGATGATCGAATTGATGTTGGCGAACTCACCGCACGAATCGCGGCGGATCGCTCCAGCGCGTTGCCGGTGTTCGTGTTCTTGACCTCCGCAGTGGTTTGGTTATTGGTCGGCTCCGCGGCCGGTATCGTTTCTTCGATTAAGCTACACGCGCCGGATTGGCTCACCGACAGCGCGTGGCTGACTTTTGGTCGACTGCGCACCGTCCATTTGAATGCGGTCATCTATGGTTGGTCGTCAATGGCGTGCATCGCGGTGGCGCTGTGGCTCATCCCTCGTCTGCTAAAGACGCCGCTGCGAGGCGCGCGCTTCGCGGTTGTGGGGGCAATGCTGTTCAATACGGGTCTCGCGGCCGGTATCGGCGCCATCTCCTTGGGTATCAGCGATGGCCTGGAATTCCTGGAAATCCCCTGGCAGGTCGACATACTGATTTTCCTTGGCATCGCGCTAGTCTTATTACCCTTGCTATCGACCCTCGCGAACCGAACCGTGCGGCATTTGTACGTGTCTGTCTGGTATCTCGGCGCGGCGATGTTGTGGTTTCCCGTACTGTTTTTGGTCGCAAATCTTCCTGACCTTCACCACGGGGTCGAACAAGCTACGATGAACTGGTGGTACGGCCACAATGCGCTCGGGCTATGGTTTACCCCAATCGCCATCGCGGCAGTTTATTACTTTGTGCCCAAGGTGCTTGGCCAACCGGTACGTTCCTACAATCTGTCCCTGCTCGGTTTCTGGTGCTTAGCGTTCTTCTATCCGCAAGTCGGTGGGCATCACTTGATCGGCGGGCCGATCCCGGAGTGGCTCATCACCTTGTCCATTGTTCAGAGCGCAATGATGGTCGTTCCGGTCGTCGCGTTTGCGGTGAACCAAAGCAGTACTCTCTCGGGTCGCTGGGGTGAGGTGCGGCATTCGCCAACATTGCGGTTCGTGGTGTTCGGCGCGCTGATGTATGTTGCGGTGTCGATCCAGGGTTCGATCGAAGCAATCAGAAGTGTCAATACGATTACTCACTTCACACATTTTACCGTCGCACACGCGCATCTGGGCATGTATGGATTCGTCGGCATGGTGATGTTTGGTGCGATCTATTTCATTCTGCCGCGGGTCATGTTTTGGGAATGGCCGTATCCGGCGCTTATCAGCGTTCATTTTTGGCTAGTGGCGATCGGAATTAGTATCTACTTCATTGGGCTCACCATCGGCGGTTGGCTGCAAGGGTTGGCGATGATGGACGCCAAACGACCATTCATGGATTCTGTGTTGGTAACGCTCCCTTATCTGCAAGCACGAAGCGTGGGCGGTGCATTGATGACGCTGGGTCACTTGGTATTCGCATTTCATGTCGCGGCCATGGTCCTTCGCTATGGTCCGGCTCGCATTGGCCCAGCCGTTCTGGGATTCACCGCTGCGCGACCGGTGTGGAAAACGAGTTAAAGCTCGCCTCCGGGGCGATGATTGCGATCGGGCTCGCGATCGCAACGTTTGTTGTGATTCCGTACTTACAGATCGCGGAAGTGAAGCCATCAGCCGCGCTCAAGCCATATTCTTCGGCGGAGTCGCGAGGTCGTGCGCGGTACATTAGCGAGGGCTGTTTGTATTGCCACTCACAGCAGCCGCGCAGTAGGAATCAGGCGCCTGATGCAGAGCGTGGGTGGGGACGGGCTTCCGTTGCGGCCGATTACTATTACGATCGGCCGCACTTGTTAGGGACTGCGCGTACCGGGCCGGATTTGTTGAATATCGGTGCTCGACAGCCCAGCATGGCGTGGCACCTGGGTCACCTCTATCAGCCACGCGCCTATGTGCCTGGCTCGATCATGCCCGCCTATCGCTATCTGTTTGAGGTTAAGGATAAGGCCGAGGCCGGCGAACAAGTCGTGAGTTTGCCGAGTGGCGCCGGCCCATCTCTCGGTGCGGTGGTGGCGAAGCCCGAGGCGATTGATCTTGTGCGTTATCTGCTCGCGCTCGATCGCACGTATTCGATTGACGTTCCGGTGAAAACAAAAGCCGCGCCGTTAAGCATCTTGCCCAAGCGATGAACCCAGAAAAGGCTAACCAGCCTTCCGTCGATGTGGCTCCCGACCTGTTAGCCTATGAAAAAGAAGCGGCAGTACAGCGTCGCGAGAATCGTGATCCGCAGGAGTTGTTTCGGCCTATACCGCTTTTGATTCTCGGACTCATATCGGGCATGGTGATTTGGGCTGTTGTCTATATTGTCATGATGACGCCAAGTTCGGCCTTGCTCGGCGATCGGCGCGACCCACAGGAGCTTACGACTCAACACGCACGTCAAGTCGACGGCGAGCAGATATTCCAAGCCCAGTGCTCGGCCTGCCATCAATCGACCGGGCTGGGTATGCCCGGTGCATTTCCGCCGTTGGCCGGATCAGAATGGGTTGTGGGTCGCGAAGATATCGTCGTGAGTATTCTGCTGCACGGAATAACCGGTCCTATCGACGTGAAGGGAACGCCTTACAACAGCGCTATGCCGTCGTTTCAGAAATTAACCGACGAAGAAATCGCCGCTATCATCAGCTTTATCCGAACGCAATGGGGAAACACCGCGTCGCCGGTTTCAACAGAAACGGTTGCCAAGCACCGAGCCGCGACGGCAAACCGGACCGAGCCATATTCTGGTGGAGACGAACTTAAGGCGCTCGCGCCGTGAACGCGCTCTCCTGGGCCGCATCAGGCTTGGTATTTCTGGTTGGCATCAGTTTGGCAGGATGGTTCACGGAAGGCTTTCAGGTATTCGACAGTGAGACTGCGCGCCGCTTGCACATCGCGAGAACGCCGGTCGCCATACCTGCGTTTACACTCGTCGATCAATTGGGACGAGCGCTGCGATTTCCAGACGATTTTGGTCACGATCGAATGTTGATCGTAGATTTTATCTACACTCGTTGCAACAGCATTTGTTCCGTACTCAGCAATGATTTTGAGATCTTGCAACGGGCACTCGTCACGCGCGAGCTTGGTAAGCGGGTGCATTTGGTTACGCTTAGCTTTGATCCGATGCATGACGACGCGAAGACCATCGCATCCTATGCGGCGCGGAAACACTCGAATCCGGCAGTATGGACCATCGCTGCGCTGGCCGATCCCAAACAACTACAGGCTTTGCTTACGGCCTTTGGCATTGTAGTTATTCCCGCGCCATTCGGCCAGCTCGAGCATAACGCCGCACTTCATGTGCTTGATGGCCAAGGAAGGATGATCGCCATTTACGATTGCCAACACGCCGAAACCGCCCTTAGGGAAACACTGGCGCGCGCGCAGTGACAAATGTCGAAGAAATCACCACGCTATATGGGGCTAGCTTTGATCGGCGCGCTTGCATTGCCCGCGCTGCGTACCTGGCTTGAACGAGATATGGTTTTGCACATGCTTGTTCAACTTCCGCTCATCGTGGTCGGCGGGATGCTGTGTGCCGACGCCACGCTGCGGCGTGTGTTTAAGTGCGCCGATTGGAATCGTTTGGGATTGACCGGCTTTATTTGGGCAACGATGGTAGTGGTTATTTGGGCAACGATGGTAGTGGTCATTTGGATGCTCCCGAAATCCATTGATGATGCAATAGCTCAACCCATCGTTGAGGTGATGAAGTTTTTAAGCTTAGGCATTGCGGGTTTCTTACTTCGCGATGCCCTGGCGCGCGCACCGCTTCCGCTGGAAGGATTCTTTTTAGGGAATAGCGTTTGGATGATGGCGACCGTTGGACTACTCTATCAAAGCAGCGAGCGACGTCTGTGCAACGCCTATGGATTGGATTCTCAGGTTGCGACTGGCCGAGGTCTTGTCATCTTCTCGTTAATGATCGCAGTGGTATGGGTTTGGCGGATATCATCGAAGGCAAGCGTACCCCACTTACGAACGCTCGATCGATATCCCTGACAACAGGCGGCTATTACGCTACACGCGAACGCGGCACCGAATACTCTATTAGCGTTCGGGCGCGTGGCTGAGTTGAAAGGTGCGGAAGAACGTGAGAAAGAGCAGCGAACAGGCAAACGTCCAACACTCGTCTGGGCTCATAGCCACGTCTATGCGGTGTTTCCAAAGCAGCGCCCGTACCATTTTTTTTCGGGATCGTCAAACCATCGTCCTCGGTTGGATCCATTCGTCGAACTTTTCGGCCGTTACGTAGCCGAGCGCAGTCGCAGCCGATTTGAGTGAAATCTCC
>JANMJR010000005.1:0-3983 GCA_031371465.1 Pseudomonadota bacterium | reverse complement strand
ACGCGGCTGGGTGTGCTGGCGCGCGCGCTTCCCAATGCGGCATTTATCCATCTCGTGCGACATCCGTGTGGGTTCGTCGCTTCTAATCTAAGAGGAAAGACGCTCAAGCCAAGCGACTTCTCTGGCCATAAAGATGGCGCTGAAGATTTTTCAATGTTACAGCTTCTATGCAATACCGATGTTGGGCGCGCTAGTGGCGCAACGCTCAACGATTTGCACAATATGTCCCCGGTTGAACGTCAGGCGTGGCGTTGGTATGTATCGACGGAAAAAGCCCTAAAAGACATCGAGGGATTACCCAATTGCTTAACTGTTCTCTACGAGGACGTGTGTCGCAATCCGATGGAAATGACGCGGCGGATGTTTGCTTTCGCGAATCTAAATTGGAATGCACAGACCGAAGCGTTCGTTGACGCCAGCACGTCGCGAGAAAAATCAGCATATTACAGTGTGTTCAAAAATCCATTGCAGAGCGCGAATCGTTGGCGGCAACAGTTACCCAATTCTGCGATTGACAGCATTGTCGCGGTAGTCGGGCAAACCGGCGCCGGCAATCTTTATTCCAGCCGCCAGTTGATCTAGAGACTATCCACGTGGATAGCGCATTCGTTTTATCGGGCTTTCTGGTGGGACTTCTAGTCGGTGTGACGGGTGTGGGCGGCGGGTCGCTTCTCACCCCATTGCTCATTTTGGTTTTCAACGTCGCCCCTGTTGCCGCCGTCGGGACAGATCTGATGTTCGCCGCGTTAACTAAAACCGGTGGTGCGATCGTCCATGGGCGCAATCAACGAGTCGATTGGCGCTTGGTTGGCCAGATGGCCTTGGGAAGTGTCCCAGCGGCGTTGTTGACCCTCGTCGTGTTGCGTTACCTTGTGGTGAGCGAGACGGATAGGGCTAGCGTAATTTTGCCGATTCTCGGTGGTATGCTCATCTTCACCGCGCTGGCGCTGCTTGCAAAAGCTTCGATTTTGAAACATCGCGACAGCAGTGTAACCATCCAAAAGCTGCGCGCCACGTTACCAGCAGGCCCATTCGCGACAACGCTCGGTGTGGTGCTCGGCTTCCTCGTTACGCTCACATCCATTGGGGCGGGCGCGTTTGGCGTAGTAGCGTTGCTGATATTGAAACCGCACATGCCGATTCAACGTATCGTTGGCACCGACATCGCCCACGCAATTCCACTCACCCTGGTCGGCGGAATTGGTTTTGCCATGTTAGGACAGGTGGATTGGGGCTTATTGATTAACTTATTGCTCGGATCATTGCCGGGAATTTGGATTGGAAGTCACTGGTCTAATCGAATGCCGGAGAAATGGCTGCGAACATTTCTCGCGATCATGCTCATGATTATCGGCTCGAAAATCGTGGTGGCTTGAGCGATGTGAGCGATCGCCGGCGCCGTTGGTGACGTTCTGCTCCGCTGCGCCTCGATGGCGCCGCTCCACCGACGCCTGATCAAGTATTCTGAATCACAATATTTGGAAACTTTGAACTCATATCTTTCTGCAAATCACCGATTTTCACCGCCACGCGCCGCGCGATTTGCTTGTAGATTTTCGCTACCTGGCCGTCGGGATCGGCTACAACCGTAGGCGTGCCGGAATCCGTTTCTTCACGAATTTGCAGCCGTAACGGTAGCGCGCCCAGCATATCGACACCGTACTCTTTCGCCATACGTGCGCCGCCGCCGCTGCCGAAAATGTGTTCTTCGTGGCCGCACTTGGAGCACATATGGGTGCTCATATTTTCCACGATACCGAGAATGGGCACGTTGACCTTCTCGAACATTTTAAGACCCTTGCGCGCATCCAGCAGCGCGATGTCTTGCGGTGTGGTGACGATCACCGCACCGGTGACCGGCACGCGTTGCGCCAGCGTCAGTTGAATGTCGCCGGTCCCGGGTGGCAGGTCAACCACGAGGTAATCTAAATCTTTCCAGTTAGTGTCGCGCAATAACTGTTCAAGCGCGCCGGTGACCATCGGGCCGCGCCACACCATTGGTGTTTCTGCATCGATTAAAAAACCGATTGACATGGCTTGTATGCCGTGATTGATTTTAGGCTCCATGGTTTTGCCATCCAACGTCTCGGGTTTTCCCGAGAGGCCGAGCATGGTCGGCTGCGATGGGCCGTAGATGTCCGCGTCGAGTATACCGACGTTCGCGCCTTCTGCTGCGAGGGCGAGGGCTAGGTTTACCGCCGTGGTGGATTTACCGACGCCGCCCTTGCCGGAGGCCACGGCGATAATGTTACGCACGCCGGGAATGAGTTTGACGTTGGTCTGAGCCGCATGGCTGATGATCTTGCTTTCTACTTGAATATTAGCCTGACGCAAGCCGGCCAACGTGGCAAGTTGTTTGGCGAATGCGGCGCGAGTTTCCTCGAATACACTTTTCGCCGGGTAGGCGAGGACGATATGGACACTTACATCGTCGCCGGATATCTCGATTTTTTTGATCGCTTTTGATGAGGCGTAGGATTTGCCCGTATTGGGATCGATCAAATCTTTTAGTGCGGCTTGCACAGTTGCTTCAGTGATGACCATGGGGCGTGAATTCCAGATGCGAATAACGCGTCATTTTAACAGTTCGCCCCATCATCATTACTGTTTCTCGCAGGGCTTTGCTACAATTCGCCCTTGTCTAGAAATTCAGCGATATGAAAAAACAACTCCTCGTCACCACCGCATTGCCTTACGCCAATGGCCCGTTTCACATTGGCCACATCATGGAATATATCCAGGCCGATATTTGGGTGCGTACGCAGCGCATGCATGGCCACGAAGTGCATTTCGTTTGCGCCGACGATACTCACGGTGCGCCGATCATGCTCAAGGCCGAGAGTGAAGGGGTAACGCCGGAACAATTAGTCACGCGCATCGGCGAGGAGCACAAACGCGACTGGGCGGATTTTCGTATCAGCTTTGACCACTGGCACAGCACCCACTCGCCGGAGAATCGCGAGCTGGCCGAGATGTTTTACAAAAAGCTCGACGCCAATGGCTTGATCGTAAAAAAAACCATCGAACAGTTTTACGATCCGGTGAAGGGCATGTTTTTGCCCGATAGATACATCAAGGGCGAATGCCCAAAGTGCGGCGCGAAGGATCAATACGGCGATTCGTGTGAGGTGTGCGGGGCCGTCTACGCGCCGACGGATTTGAAGAATCCTTACTCGACCATCACCGGCGCGAAGCCGGTAATGAAGCAATCGGAGCATCATTTTTTCCGGCTGTCCGACCCGCGCTGTATTGAATTTCTGAAAGATTGGACCCAAGCGCCGGGACGTCTGCAAAGCGAGGTGGCAAACAAAGCATCGGAGTGGTTCGAAGCCGGTCTGAACGACTGGGATATTTCCCGCGATGCGCCGTATTTCGGTTTTGAAATTCCCGGCGCCCCGGGCAAATATTTTTACGTTTGGCTCGACGCGCCCATCGGCTATCTGGCCAGCTTCAAGCACTGGTGCGGCTTGCAGGGCATCGACTTCGATAGCTTCTTGAAGGCAGAATCCAAGACGGAGATGGTGCATTTCATCGGCAAGGACATTCTATATTTTCATACTTTGTTTTGGCCGGCGATGCTGAAGTTCGTCGGCTGGCGCGTACCGACCCACGTCTTCGTCCATGGTTTCGTCACGGTAGATGGCGAGAAAATGTCGAAATCCCGCGGCACGTTTATCAACGCCCGCAGTTACCTCGATCATCTGAAAAATCCCGAGTATCTGCGCTACTATTTCGCGGCGAAACTGAATGCGTCGATGGAAGATATCGACCTTAATCTGGATGATTTTGTCGCGCGGGTAAACAGTGATTTGATCGGCAAATTCATCAATATCGCCAGCCGTTGCGCAGGATTTATTGCGAAGAAATTCGACGCCAAGCTGGTCGATGGGTTGCCGAAACTAGACTTGCTGGAAAAATTGCAAAGCGCCGCGCCCGTCATTATCGCGCTTTATGAAGCCCGTGAGTCCGGCAAGGCGGTGCGC
>JANMJR010000265.1:0-2086 GCA_031371465.1 Pseudomonadota bacterium | reverse complement strand
ACCATCGACGTCAATCCAAAATCGAAACAATACGGCAAAGTGATCGCCAGCCATTCGGTGGGCGGGCGTGGCGAGGCGCACCACATGGGCTTCACCGATGATCGGCGTTTCCTCTGGGCTGGCGGATTGGATAACAGCAATATTTTTGTGTTCGACATCTCGCGTAATCCAGCCAAGCCGAAACTCATCAAAACTATCGCCAACCTCGCGGAGAAAACCGGCTACGTCGGCCCGCACACCTTCTACGCCATGCCCGGCCGCATGTTGGTCGGCGCGTTGTCGAACAGCAAAGACCATGGCGGCGTGACCGGCATGGCGATGTACAACAACAAGGGCGATTTTGTTGCGAAGTACGATATGCCCACTGATAACGGCGGCGACGGATATGGCTACGACATCGGCATCAATCCCGGCAAAAACGTCATGCTGACTTCGAGCTTCACCGGCTGGAACAACTACATGATGGACCTGGGCAAGCTGATCAAAGACGCTGAGGCGATGAAGCGTTTCGGCAACACCATGGTCGCTTGGGATGTGAAATCGATGAAGCCGAAAAAAGTATTCAATGTGCCAGGCGCGCCGCTGGAGATTCGTTGGAGCTTGAAGCCCGGCGACAATTGGGCGGTCACCGCGTCGGCGCTGACGTCGAAAATTCATTTGATTAAGCAAGACGATAAAGGCGAATGGCAAGCGAAAGAAGTCGCGACCATCGGCGATCCATCAAAGATTCCGTTGCCGGTCGATATCAGCATCACCGCCGACGGCAAGGGTTTGTGGGTCAACACCTTTATGGACGGTAAGACGCGTTATTTCGATTTGAGTAATCCCGAAGCGCCGACGCAGACTTTCGAGAAAGTGACGGGCAAGCAAGTCAACATGGTGTCGCAAAGCTGGGACGGCAAGCGCGTTTACATTACCTCGTCGCTACTTGCCAATTGGGACAAGAAGGGCGACGATAACGAACAAGTCGTGCGTGCGTTTAACTGGGACGGCAAGGATTTGACCGTCGCATTTGAAGTTGACTTCAACAAAGAAAAATTGGGGCGTGCGCATCACATGAAGTTCGGGACGAAGTCGCTGCGCACGGCGTTTGATGAGGGTGATGGCGAGAAAGTTGCGGCGGTTCGGCCTCGTTAAGTCCGATCACGTTGATCAAAGAAGCGATGAGTCAACACCGTAGCCCGAGGCTACCCCGTCATTCCCGCGAAAGCGGGAATCCATTTGGCCCGTGAGAATCAACATGGATCCCCGCTGTAGCCTGCCCCCGAATGCGTTAGTCGGGGGCGGGGATGACAGTTCTAGGTTTTTACCGGCGCTCGCGCTGTGGATGCTATTGTCATGTTCGACAATGGCGTGGAGCCACGAGGCCGAGCCACTCAAATCACTAGACTTCACACCTCCCGCACCCGGTAGTTATCAACTGCAACACATCATGCGCGTCCCGGAAGGCACGGTGCTCGATATCGACGGCGCGGCAAAATCGTTGCACGCTTTTACCCGCGACAAAATCACGCTGCTGTCGTTCATCTACACCTCGTGCGCCGATCCCGAAGGCTGTCCGATGGCCTACCAAACCTTCGACGATCTGAAAAAACACATTGTCGCGCGGCCCGAGTTCAGCAACAAAATCCGCTTTGTCAGCCTCAGCTTCGATCCGCTGCGCGATACCCCGGAAATGATGCAACACTATGGCGGCAGCCATGTGCGCGACAAGCAGGGCGTGCAGTGGTTTTTTCTGACTACACCTTCACCCGCGGCGTTGGAGCCGCTGGTCGAGGGTTTCGGTCAAGATGTTCAGGTCGTCGTCGATAAAGAAACCGGACGAGCGAGCCAAGAATTAAGCCATGTCCTCAAAGTATTTCTGATCGACGGCCAAGGCGACGTGCGTGAAATTTACACCACGTCATTTCTGTTGCCGCAAGTGGTGATGAACGATATCGAAACGTTGCTGATGGAGCGGCAGAACCACTAAGATGCGCGCAAGGCATGCTGTACGATCCTTTATCCATGCGGTTCTCGGAGCATTGCTTAATGTGGCGGGGGTCCACGCGGACGATGCCGCAAACTCGACTTTGGGACTGCCACC
>JANMJR010000507.1:0-10839 GCA_031371465.1 Pseudomonadota bacterium | reverse complement strand
CGGGCGGACTACCGATCATCACCGCGAGCGGTAAGCATATAGGCGCCATCGGCGTCAGTGGCGCGAGCGCGGACCAGGACGAAGCTTGCGCGCAGGCGGCGTTGGATGCGGTTAAAGATGTGTTGAAGTAACAACGGATCGTCATTCCCGCGAGGGCGAGAATCTAATGTCTTTAGCTAAACGACACTGGGTCCCCGCCTTCGCGGGGACGAAGTACTTTTGCTGCGAAGATGGATTCCCCCTCCGCTTTCGCGGAGGCTGAAGGCCGCGGGAATGACTGGGTGGCCTAGGGCTACAAGAGGTTAGCGCCTACGCAATCAAACAAAACTAATCACCTCACCCCACGCACCCAAATCCCTGTATACTTCGCGCCGCGGCATTAGTTTCCAGTCCTCGCGCCGCAGCCAATCTGGCCTTTCAAAGTTTTTCCCTTCTGCCTGAGACTGGCGCCCCTCTGATTGCGGCGACAGGCTGATCTTTCCATTTGGAGTTGTATGTCATTTTCCTCACTCGGCCTGGCCGATGATATTGTCCGCGCCGTTACCGAACATGGTTACACGATACCCACCCCTATTCAACTAAAAGCGATTCCCGCGGTGTTATCCGGCGGTGATCTATTGGCCGGCACGCAAACCGGCACCGGCAAAACCGCCGGCATTACCTTGCCGATTTTGCATCGGCTCGCGAACCGCACGGGTAAAGGCCCGTCGGAAGGCCGCGCACCGATCCGCGCACTGATCCTCACGCCCACCCGCGAACTTGCGGCGCAAGTCGAAGAGAGCGTGCGCACCTACGGTAAATATTCCAAGCTGACCTCCATGGCGATGTTCGGCGGCGTCAGCATCAATACGCAGATTAAGGTTCTGCGCAGCCGCGTCGATATTTTGGTCGCGACACCTGGACGTCTGCTCGATCACGTGCAGCAAAAAACCGTTGACTTATCGAAGGTCGAAATCCTGGTGCTCGACGAAGCCGATCGCATGCTCGATATGGGATTCATTCACGACATTAAGCGCGTCCTCGCATTATTGCCGAAGCAACGGCAGAATTTATTATTCTCCGCGACTTTCTCAGAGGAAATCAAAACCCTGGCGAATGGCTTGCTGAATAAGCCTTTGATGATCGAAGCGCCGCGCGAACGCGCAACGGCGGAACTGATCACGCAAAAAGTTTACAACGTCGATCGCGAACGCAAAAAAGATTTGCTCGCGCATCTCATTAAAGAAAATAACTGGTTTCAAGTGCTGGTTTTCACGCGCACCAAACACGGCGCCAACAAACTCGCGCTGCAGTTGGAAAAAGAAGGTATCAAGTCCCTCGCCATCCATGGTAACAAGAGTCAAGCGGCCAGAACGCGCGCGTTGGCAGAATTCAAAGAAGGCTCGCTACAAGTCTTGGTGGCAACCGACATCGCCGCCCGCGGCATCGACATTATCGAATTGCCCCACGTGGTGAATTTCGAATTACCCAATGTGCCTGAAGACTACGTGCATCGTATCGGCCGCACCGGCCGCGCCGGATCGGAAGGCGAAGCAACGTCGCTGGTGTGCGTCGACGAACGCAAATTGCTGTCCGACATCGAGCGCTTGATGAAACGGGAGATACCGGAGGTCACGTTGCCGGGCTTCGAACCGAATCCGCACATCAAAGCCGAGCCGATTATCAACGGACAGAATCGTGGGCAACGGCCGGACGGTCAACGCCAGGGGCGGCCGGGCGGTGGTCGACCAGCATCCGGTAACCGCGGTAAACCGCCTACGGTAAAACCGGTCGGTGTGCGCGGTGGCAAGCCTCAAGTGAAGCGGCCGTCGGCGCATAACTCGGCCGGGCGTTCTCGCTAGTTTTCACGGTCGACGGATTTAGCATTTGTAGAACGTCGTTCGCCGTTCTTTATGCGGTGTTGGTGGATCCGTTACGCTTGATCCACCCTACTTATTGGCTGGAGAGCCAGTATTGGCGAGCCTCTCAGACCGATGATTATTTCACAAAATAGATTTAAGCAGCTTACCCATCTCCGCCGGATTGCGCGTGATTTTGATGCCGCAATTCTCCATCACTTCGAGCTTCGCTTGCGCTGTACCCTTGCCACCGGAGATGATCGCGCCGGCGTGACCCATGCGCTTTCCCGGTGGCGCGGTGACGCCCGCGATGAAACCGACCACCGGTTTTCTCATGTTCAACTTTACCCATTCGGCGGCAACTTCTTCATCGTTGCCACCGATTTCGCCGACCATAATGACCGCTTCCGTTTGCGGATCGTCATTGAACATGCGCATGACATCGATGTGCTTTAGGCCATTTACCGGATCACCGCCGATGCCGACACAACTCGATTGACCGAGGCCTTGTTCCATCAACTGGCCGACGGCTTCGTAGGTCAACGTACCGGACCGCGACACCACGCCGATCGGGCCTTTCTTGTGAATGTGGCCAGGCATGATGCCGATTTTGAGTTCTTCCGGGGTGATCACGCCAGGGCAATTGGGGCCGACGAGAATCGTCTTCTTGCCGTGCATTTTGTAACGCGTGCGTATCATGTCGCGTACCGGAATGCCTTCGGTGATACAGATCACCAAATCGAGTTCCGCTTCGACGGCTTCATCGATCGCCGCGGCGGCATAGGGCGGCGGCACATAGATAACGGAAGCCGTGGCGCCGGTTTTTTCTTTCGCCTCGGACACCGTATTGAAAATCGGGATACCGTCGAAACTCTGTCCGCCCTTGCCCGGCGTAACCCCCGCCACATAACAATTCACGCCGTTCGCATAGGCTTTGCCCATTTGCGTGTGGAATTGCCCGGTCTTTCCCGTGATGCCTTGGGTGATAACTTTGGTGTTTTTGTCTATTAAGATGCTCATATGCTTTTCCGTCATTCCCGCGCTAACGGGATTCATCTCCACCGTTATTCCCGCGAAGGCGGGAATCCAGTGTCGTTAAGGCCTTAACTGAAAATCGAAGAATACAAATCACTCCAATAAGGATTGCTTTCCTCGATCAATCACACTTTCCATTCTCGATTCCATTTTTTGATTCGCTTTTCGCGAATAATCGCGCTTTCGGCATTTTCGTGCTTTTCAAACCACACCAACTTTTGCACGTCGTAAGTCTTGGTGAATCCTTCGACTAGCTTTTCTTTATGTTGCCATGCGCGTTGAACTAAGTTGGAAGTCATGCCTACGTATAGAGTTCCGTTTCTGTCGCTTGCCAGAATGTAAACGTAGAATTGTTTTTCCATGTCTCGTTAACGACACTGGATTCCCGCATTCGCGGGAATAACGTGAAGAAGGTACGCGGCAAAATCAACGCGCCGCCGCCACCGCCTTCTGCGCCGCATCGGCCATATTCGCCCCGGAAATAATCGGCAAGCCGGACTCGGCCAAAATCTTTTTACCTAAATCGACGTTCGTGCCTTCCAAGCGCACCACCAACGGGACTTTCAATTGCACCTCGCGCGCCGCGGCGACCACGCCATTGGCGATCACGTCGCATTTCATGATGCCGCCAAAAATATTCACCAGGATCGCTTTCAAGCCAGGATTTTTCAGCATGATCTTGAAGGCTTCCGTCACTTTTTCCTGTGTAGCACCGCCACCGACATCGAGGAAATTCGCCGGTGCGCCACCGAAAAATTTGATGATGTCCATGGTCGCCATGGCCAGGCCGGCGCCGTTCACCAGGCAGCCGATATTGCCGTCGAGCGAAATGTACGAGAGGTCGAATTTCGATGCTTCGACTTCGGCCGGGTCTTCTTCGTCCAGATCGCGCAACGCGACGATGTCCGGATGGCGGAACAGCGCGTTGTCGTCGAAGTTGAATTTTGCATCGAGTGCGATCACTTTGCCGTCACCGGTCAAGATCATCGGATTGATTTCCGCTAACGACGAATCGGTCTCTTCAAACGCTTGATACAAACCTTTAAGCACGCCACGAGCCGCGCCAATGCTGGCTTCCGGCACACCGATCTGGCGCGCGATGGCGTCGGCTTCGCTGTCTTTTAGTCCCGTGCCCGGATCGATAAACACTTTGTAGATTTTCTCCGGCGTGTGTTCGGCGACCGCTTCGATATCCATGCCGCCTTCGGAACTCGCCATTAGCGCCACACGCTGCGTACCACGATCCACCACCATGCCGACGTAGAGTTCTTTTTTGATGTCGGCGCCTTCTTCGATCAACAGGCGACGAACCTTTTGTCCCTCCGGGCCAGTTTGATGGGTCTTGAGTTGCATGCCTAAAATTTGGCTCGAATATTGACGCACTTCGTCGATGGATTTCGCGACCTTTACGCCACCGCCTTTTCCGCGTCCACCGGCGTGGATTTGCGCTTTCACCACCCAGACTTTGCCGCCCAAGCTCTCGGCCGCATTTACTGCTTCATCGACGGAAAAACACGCGATGCCTCGGGGCGCGGGGACGTTAAATTTTCGTAGCACTTCTTTGCCTTGGTATTCGTGAATTTTCATGTTCGCTTAGGATTTGATTTCTGATGCGTTGGCGACATTGCGCTGAAACCAGCGCGGATAAAACTTCGCGACGACCGGTCCTCGCGTATCAAGCGCGTGGCAACCATCGAGTTGAAATGGTTTTTTGTCCGGATCGGGGATCTTGGCACGGCCGTGGCCATACATGGATTGGATCGCAGCGGGCGCCATGGAGCCCAACAGCTCGGTCATGTGGGAGCAACCCTTGAGTTTACCGAACAGGCCGGCGAGAAAAATGCGAAATCCGGCCGCGATCTTTTGACCCTTCAACTTTTCGCGATAGTCCGGCGTGATTTTATTGCATTCGTTTTCGTAGGGCATACCGTCGGTCACGGCAAACGCATCGACAATATTCATGTCGCCGTCCAAAGTCAGGCGCAGCTTCATATCGTGAACGGGAACCCCAGCTTTACGCGAAAAATGCACAGCGTTAACATCGTAATGTTTAACGTCGACCAGGTGACCTTCGATCTCGAACAAGCCATCTTCGCGCTCGTAGCCGTCGATTTGGATGGTGCGCGTATGCAGACGCCGACGGCCTGCAACACAGTTCGGTAGCGGCATGGAAACCTTGGTTTATTTGAGCAGCGTGACCGGCACGCTGCTCAAGTGAATGACTTTGCTCGCAACGGAACCAAGCACGAATTCGGAAATCGCGCCCATGCCACGGGTCCCCATCACGATGTGATCAATGCCGCTTTCTTTGGCGTATCGCGCAATGGTCTCCGCTATATGGCCCACGCTGACGTGATGGGTGTAGGGCACGTTAGCTTGTGTGAGCCGCTCCTGGGCGGATTTCAACGCAGCGTTGGCCTCTTCGCGATAATAGTCCTTCAACTGCTGTTCGCTGATGAACATTTTCGCGTGGCCGGACAGAATGGGAATCTGGACATTTAACACATGTACCTCAACGCCGCTCTGGCTCTTAGCTTGTCGAATCACATGATCGACTGCGCGAATGGCGTTGTCGGAACCGTCGACCGGGACTAGTATTTTCATCTATGAATTCCTTAGTGCTTGCTAGTCACTTCGCCAGCCGCCAAATCAACCAGCGGCTCGCTGGTTTTTTCGTGGCGCGATGCTAACCACTTACCCAGCGCAACGACAAACCCCGCACCGAAAACCGGGAGCCACGTGTGCAAGTAGTGCGCGTTGTATTCGATCCACCCGGCGATCGCCGTATCGGTTACGGCCATTTCACCGGCCACGTAACCGAGTAGCGCGCCGCCGATGGTGATAATGATCGGAAACCGATCCATCACTTTCATAATCAGCGTGCTGCCGAAAATAATGATCGGAATACTGACCAGCAACCCGATGACGATCAACGGGACATTACCGTTCGCAGCGGCGGCGACACCAATGACATTGTCTAAACTCATGACAAAATCCGCGATGATAATGGTTCGTATCGCGGCCATGAGATTGTCGTTACCCGAAATATCGTCGCCATGACCGTCTTCCGGCACGATCAGCTTGACGCCGATCCACAACAGCAACAGCGCGCCGACAATCTTCAGGTACGGCATGTTCATCAAGTACACGGCGAAGAAAGTCAGTATGATTCGCAAGACAATCGCACCACCGCTACCAAACAACACGCCCAATTTGCGTTGCTTTTTCGGCAAGGATCGGCAGGCCAGCGCGATCACCACCGCGTTGTCGCCGGACAGGACAATGTTAATGCCGATGATTTTAAGCAGCGCCGCCCAGGACTCGGGTGTGAATAGACTTTCAAACATGTTTAGTAATGGAATTCTCGGCGCGAAGCCGTAAAATAGAGCAATGGAAAAATTACTGAATGTGCTGTGCGCACCAAACGTGGGATTTTCGCCGATTTCACGGTTTCGGGCAAGCGGGTTCACCCTTCGCGCGGCGCTGGTCGCGGGTTTAACGGCCAGCGTTTTCGCCGTTGCCGCGAACTTAGATGAACAGTTTCTGGCCGCCGAAGAAGCGTTTCGTACGCGGGACATTAAAGCGCTGGAATATTATGTTCCGGCGCTCAAGGATCACCTTCTTGCCGACTATCCCCAATATTGGCTGCTACAACTGACCCTGAAAGATGCCGACCCGACACAGGTCAGCAATTTTCTGACACACCATCCCGATGGCCCGCTCGCGGAACGGCTGCGTATCGATTGGCTTAGGCTGCTCGGACAAAACGAAGGTTGGGAGGCCTTCGGCCACCAGTTTCCAAAATTGAAGCAAGAAGACATCGGCCTGACCTGTTTCGACGTGCAACGCCGCATCGTAGAGGGCGACAAGGAAGCGGCCAAACAGGTTCTCCCACTATGGTTCACGGGAAGCAGCCAACCAGAAAGTTGCGATCCCCCGTTCGCCCAACTTATCGGCGAAGGTTTGCTGTCCAGCGACGATGTTTGGGCGCGCATTCGTCTGGCGGCGATCGCCAACAACGCGGGCGTACTCATCGCCACGAACAGTTATCTGCCGGCGCACGAAGCCATCGACGGCAAGGCGTTCGACAAAGCGCGCCGCGCGCCCGGCGTGTATTTGTCGAAAAAGTCTGTGCCGTTGAAAACCCGCGCCGCGCGCGAGATTGCCATTTTTTGTGTGATCCAGATTGCGCGAAAAAATCACGCTCAAGCGGCAGCACATTGGACCTCCCTATCGCAACGCTTTGCCGAGAAGGATCAAGGCGAGGTGTGGGGACAGATCGGCTATCAAGCCGCTTGGTCGCACGATGCCGCGGCGCTGACCTGGTTCAAGAAAGCCGGCGCGGCGCCGCTTAGCGATAGCCAACTGGCATGGCAGGCGCGCGCTGCCTTGCGCGCACAGAGTTGGCCGGACGTGTTGAATGCGATCGAGCGCATGTCGCTAACCGAACAGCAACTGGCAACCTGGCGTTATTGGAAAGCGCGCGCCTTGAAACAACAAGGCAAAGCCGCCGAGGCGCGTGATTTATTTTTGCCCCTGGCGCAAGAATTCGGCTACTACGGTCAATTGGCGTCCGAAGAGGTCGGCACGCTGTTGACCAACCCCAAAGATCCGTGGAAATCCAGTGCCGATGAACTCAAAGCCGTGGAAGAAATCAGTGGCATCAAACGGGCGCTCTATCTCAATCGGCTGGGGCTGTGGCAGGAGGGCGCGAAGGAATGGAATGTCGCCGTGCGCCGTTTCGACGACAAGCAATTACTCAGCGCCGCCGAAGTCGCCAATCGCGCCGGATGGTATGATCGCGCCATTCACGCCGCGGAAAGAACCCAGAGTTTGCACGATGCCGCCTTGCGTTATCCAACGCCGTTTCGCCACGAGATCAGCGCCGGCGCCAGCCAAAATCAGCTCGACGAAGCTTGGGTCTACGGCATCGTGCGTCAAGAGAGCCGCTTTTACTCGGAGGCGAAATCCCGCGTCGGCGCCATGGGATTGATGCAGTTGATGCCCGCGACGGCGCGCTGGATTGCACAAAAACTGGGCGTTAGAAATTTTCACAGCAGCGATGCCACCACCGTCGATACCAACACCGCGTTCGGCACTTATTACATGCGCCATGTGTTAGACGATCTCGGCCATCCCATCCTGGCGACCGCGGGCTACAACGCCGGGCCGAGCCGCGCGAGGCGCTGGCGCGATGTCAAACCGTTGGAAGGCGCCATCTACATCGAATCGATTCCCCTCGCTGAGACTCGCGATTATGTGAAAAAGGTCATGGCCAATGCCACGGCCTATTCAAGCATCCTCGGCCTGAAATGGCAATCGCTGAAGGATAGATTGGGCCGTATTCCCGGTCGTGCGGCCGAGGCGGAAGAGGATGCCGAATTTCAAGCGGAAGAAGAGTGACGCACTGCTGTAAGTTCGCGGGCAGCGCGGCGTTTGAAATTAGGTGGGCTATACCTCGTGATCCTCACCCTGCCCGCGAAGGAAGAAGGCAAGGATGAGGACGCGACGGGACTAACGTTGTTTGACGATAAATCACATCCCGGGGCAATTTATTGCGAAAACACAGCCATGACACCTAAACGTATTTGCATAATCGGCGGCGCCGGCTTTGTCGGCAGCCACATCGCCCATCAATTGGTGGAGCGTGGCTACGATGTTCGCGTGTTGACGCGCGATCGCGAGCGAGCGAAACATTTGCTGGTCCTGCCATCGGCCGAGGTAATCGCAGCGAACGTTCACGATCCCATCGAGTTAGCGCGACAGTTTTCCGGCATCGACGCGGTAATTAATCTCGTCGGCATACTGCACGAGAGCCGAAAAAATTCCTTCAATAAAGCCCATGTTCAACTCACGCAGACCGTGCTCGACGCCTGCCGCGCCGCAGGCGTGAAGCGCGTGTTACATATGAGCGCACTCGCCGCCACGCCGGATGCGCCGAGCGCCTACTTGCGTAGCAAAGCGGAAGCGGAAAAACGCGTGCTCGCCTTTCAGCAAGCCGGCTTGGGTGAGACGACGATTTTTCGCCCGTCGGTGATCTTCGGCCACGGCGATAGTTTCATCAATTTGTTCGCCAAGCTCATCAAAACCTTGCCGCTGGTCGTCCTCGCCTGCCCCAACGCACGCTTTCAGCCGATCCACGTGGAAGATGTCGCGCGCGCGTTTGCCGATAGCCTCGATCAAGCACACACCTTCGGCCAAGCCTACAATCTGTGTGGCCCGAAGGTTTACACCTTGCGCGAGTTGATCACGCTCATCGCGGCGCTGCTCGGCAAACGCCGCCCCATCATCGGCCTTGGGCCACGCCTCTCGTATTTGCAAGCGTGGCTGATGGAATGGTTGCCGGTGAAATTGATGACCCGCGACAACTATTACTCGATGCAAGTCGATAGCGTCTGCGACTGTGAATTCCCGTTCGACTTCAAACCGAGCACGTTGGAAAGTATCGTCCCGGCGTATTTAGCGAGCGCCGCGCTGCGCAGCAAGTACGCGTTGCTTCGCAATCGCGCCGGGAGATGATCAACTATTCCCGCCGTTTCATTTCTGGTTGGTCAGCGCATACACCATGTCACCAACGCTTCGGCGGAATGATTCATTCTCAACAAACTGTTTATACACCTGCGTATCGTCCTTGAGGAGAATCTGCATCGCCCTGCCGAGGGCGAGGTCGTGCGCCATGCGCGCGGTGTGCGGGGTGTTCTCTTTGGCGTTTTGATAAGCCGCGTCCGCAGCAACCTTCGGCGCGATGTCTTCGCGGATGCGCTTCGCGACACGGTCTGCGTCGGTAAACAGCGTGCCGAACTGATCGTTAAACGTTTTTAGAATATTGCTGAGCCGATCAAGCTCGGGCTCAAACTTGCGACCTGTTGTATCAGTCGGAATGGGTTCTATCTCTGCGTCTTCATTCGACAAGGCAATCTTCATTACCGCCTTCTTCTCAACACGGTAACTATCCATATCGATCGCTTCGAGAATGCCTTTGGCGAGGTCCTCCTCTTTAGGCGCCGGCAGTTTAGGTGTTAGCAGGTTGAGCAGGATCGAAAGCGTTTCCCACGCCCGATTGGTATAGGGCATCACCGAGGCGAGGAAGTCGTAGGTGCGGCAGAACATCTTGGCCTTGCCTTTGAAGTCCACTTGCTGGTCTTCATCCAGCGTGCTTGTGTAGACCGCCACGCAGACATCAAGGATAGGGTCGAGCGTGTCCCGGTCGGCGCCGGCGAGGAACAACTCGACGACTTGCTGCACCTGCTCGGGTGAATATACCTGCGCACTATCCAGCGCAGCTTTCAGATCGTGCAGCTTGTTGGGGTCGGTTTCTTCGCTGAGCAGCGTGGTGCGGTAATAGTCCTGGAATGCGAAAGTGATCGCCTCGCTGTTATTCTGGAAGTCGAGCACGAAGCAATCGTGCTTATGCGGATGCGCGCGATTGAGCCGCGAAAGCGTCTGCACCGCCTTGATGCCTGAGAGCGGCTTGTCCACATACATCGTGTGCAGCAGGGGCTCGTCGTAGCCCGTCTGGAATTTGTCGGCGCAGATCAGGAAACGATAGGGATCGCTCTGGATTTTTTCGGCAATGTCGCCACTCGAAAACCCATTCAGCGACGCTTCGCTCACTTTGGCCCCGCCGTACTCGTGCTCGCCCGAAAACGCGACGATCGCCTGATATGGGCTCTTGCGTTCGACGAGATAAGCCTTGAAGGCGTGGAAATACTGGATCGCCCGCTCGATGCCGCTTGTCACCACCATCGCCCGCGCCTGCCCGCCGATCTTGCTGGCGGCGAGCACCTGCTCGTGGAAGTGGTCCACCATGATCTCGGCTTTGAGTCGGATCGCGTGGTCGTGGCTCTCGACATAGCGGCGCAGCTTCTTCTTCGCCCGCTTGGTGTCGAACTCCGGGTCGTCCTCGGTCTTCTTGACCAGCTTGTAGTAGCTGTTCACCGGCGTGTAGGTCTTGAGCACATCGAGG
>JANMJR010000257.1:0-5460 GCA_031371465.1 Pseudomonadota bacterium | reverse complement strand
GTGGATGGCATTCTGTCCATCAACGATCGTGGAGAGACCCGGCCCCTGCATGACAATGCGACCGCGGTGTTATTCGGCACTAGTTTCTCAACGGCCATCGTCAGCGGCGTGGCCTCCTTGCTCTTGGCGGTCAATCCCAATTTATCGCCGACCCAGATAAAAGCGATTCTGCAAAGCACCGCACGATTGCCGTCGAACCCGAACGACAAGGGCCTGGATTGCGGCATCATGGCGAATCGCCCGTGCCAACAATACGTGGTCGACGCGGCGGCGGCAGTGAGCGCCGCGGGCCAACCGCTACTGACGATCCTAGACCGCAACGGCAATGCTGTCAGCTTGCTCAGTTTCGGAACCAGTACATCGGGCGGAACGTCGGCGCCACAGACGATCATCGTGCGCAACCCGAGTGGCTCGCCGATCCGAATCGAACGGCTTGTCATTGCCGGCCGACACCAAGACGATTTCAGCGCCACTACCACCTGTGACGTTTTATTCGATCTTGCCGCGGGCGCGGAATGCCAGGTCGATGTGACCTTCACCGCGAGGGGCAACAACCTGCGAACCGCCGACGTCATTATCGCCAGCAATGTCGATCTGCCCGTGGCGCTCAGCGGGTCTGGCGTGGCCGCGCCGCCCAGTGGTGGAGATAACGGGGGCGGCGGCGGGGGCTGTACGTTTAACCCCAAACAGAACCTGGATCTAACGTTGCTTTTGCTCCTTGGCGCTAGCTTTTTTAGCTTGGTTAGACGGCGTAACACGTAGCCCCGGCTGATGCGGGCAATCCTGCGAGACCTCGCGCTCGACCGTAGCCCGGCGTTTTACCGTGATGGGCAATTCCTCGCCGCACTCGCCGCCGGATTGTTGTTTTGGCTTTTTCTTTTCCGCACTACGGTGGATGTTCACAGCATCGGCGGCACGCTCGGCACCGCATTGTCGTTGTGCTTAATGCAGCCGCTGATCGAAGAATTAATTTTTCGCGGCGTAGTGCAAGGCGAATTGCTGCGCCACATCTGGGGAAGTAAAAAATGGCTCGGCATCAGCGCGGCAAACGCGGCAACTTCAAGCGCCTTCATGGCATTGCATTTCCTATCCCACCCACCCCTTTGGGCCTTGAGCGTGATCGTTCCCTCGCTGCTGTTCGGCCATTTTCGCGAACGCCACAACAGCCTCTACCCGCCACTCGCACTCCACATCTACTACAATACAGGTTATTTTCTGACGACGGGATTTCCTACATGAAAAACAAAGCGCAGTTGCGCGGCTTCACCCTTATCGAAGTGATGGTGGTGCTTGTCATTCTCGGCATTCTCGCCACCCTGGTCGTGCCACGCATCATGAGTCGGCCTGATGAAGCGCGCATCATCGCTGCGAAGCAGGACATCAATTCCATCGGCCAGGCGCTCAAGCTCTATCGCTTGGACAATCAAGGGTACCCGACGACGGACCAAGGTCTGCAAGCCCTGGTGACTAAACCCAGCGCTCCCCCCGCGCCACCGAACTGGAAAACCGGTGGCTATCTCGATCGCTTGCCGAAAGATCCGTGGGGCAATGAATACAAATATCTCAACCCAGGTGTTAAAAACACCAGTGACGTCGATGTGTTTAGTCTCGGCGCCGATGGTGCGCCCGGCGGCGAAGGTAATGATGCCGACGTCGGATCTTGGGCCAACTAAGGAGTTGGCTTGAGGTGCGCTGAACGCGGTTTCACCCTGATCGAAATCATGGTGGTCATGGTCATCCTGGGCATTACGCTCGCGTTGGTCAGCGTGAATTTTGCCCAGGACGATAAAAAGGTGCTGACCGAGGAAGCCAACCGCCTCGCGGCATTGCTGGAACACGCGCAAAATGAAGCCATGATTACCGGAAATGCCATTGCCTGGTCGGCGCAAGAGGGAAAATACCAATTCTGGAATCGTGGAAAGGACGGCAAATGGGACCAACCGAGCAGCGATGAGATTTTGCGTGCGCGCACCTTTCCCGCCGCCATTGAGTGGGGCGAAAATCGCGTGGCGGGCAATCCAATTAAGCTCGATGAGCGTTTAATATTTCTCGCCGGCGGACTGAATCAACCATTTCAACTCAAATTAAAATATCGCAACAAGCAACTCAATATTCACGGCGATCCCACAGGCCGCGTAACGGTCGATGACAAGGCATGAAACGCAACGGCTTCACGCTGATTGAAATCCTGATCGCGCTGGTGATTCTCGCCGTGGCGCTCACCGCGGCAGCTCGCGCGACGGGCAGCGCGACCGACGGTGCGCGCATTCTCAAACAACGCATGCTGGGGCAATGGGTCGCACAGAATCGTCTCAACCAAGAAGTGATCGCGAAATCGTTCCCCTCGGTGGGCGTGCAAACGGGCGAGGCAAGTCAGGCTGGGCAGGCGTTTACCTGGCGACAAACCACCAGTGGAACGGAAAACCCGAACTTCCGAAAAATTGAAATAAAAGTTTTTGCAGTCGGTGACACCGCCTATTCTTTGGCGAGTTTGATCGGCTATTTGTCGCAGCCATGAAGTCTCGCCATCGCGGTTTCACGCTTATTGAAGTCTTGATCGCCGTAACCATTTTCGCGGTGATGTCCGCCTTCGCCTATCGCGCTTTAACATCGATTCTCAATTCGCGCGAGCGCGTCGCGCAGGAGACGCAAAAATGGCGCGGCGTTGCAACTTTCCTTGCGCGATTAGAAGCCGATCTAACCAACGCCGTCGGTCGTGACATTCGCAATAGCAATGATCTGACAGAATCCGCTTTGATCGGTAATTTGACCTTCAACAAAGAAACCGAAGGCCAACTCATGTTCACCCGCATGGGATTGCCGGGCGCGAGCGGTTCGCTTGCGGCGCCCCAGCGTCTTGGCTATCGCGTCAAAGAAGGCGCGATCGAAGAGCTGGTGTGGCCCGTGTTGGATCAGGGTCAGCGCACAGTGCCGGCGGTTTATCCGCTGCTCAGTGGGGTAAGCTCGCTTAAGTTACGTTACTTTAATCCGAGCAACGCGTGGCAAGATACTTGGCCCATCGTGAACGTTGGCGCGAGCGCCGGCGCTGCCGGGCCCAAGTTGCCAAGGGCGATTGAAGTCGTGTTGACTCTGGACAGCGGTGAAGCCATTACACGTTTACTGCTGTTGCCATCATGATCGCCCACCCCCAACGCGGCGTGGCCATCGTCATGGCGATGTTGATCGTTGCACTGGCTACCAGTGTCGCGGCCTACGCGGCATGGCAACAAAATTTGTGGCTGCGTCAAAGCGAGAATCTTGGCGCTCAAGCGCAAGCGTTGGCGGTAAGCCGAGCGGCGCTTTATTTTGGCCGTCTTGTCTTACTCGAAGATTTGAAAAATCAAAGCACCGCGGGCAATGACCATCTCGACGAAGCGTGGGCCAAATACCGACTCGTCACGCCCGTCGAGGGCGGCAGTGTCAGCGGCAAGATCGAAGATCGACAAGGCTTATTCAACGTCAACAACCTCGCGGCGACCGACCCGATTGAGCGCGCCCATCAATTGAAATGGTTCACCGCCTTGCTTGGCGCTTTGGACGTTCCGCCCGCCCTGGCAGTCACGTTACAAGACTACGTCGACGACGACACCCAAGGGCCAATGGAAGATCTTGCCTATCTGAGCAAGCCCGAGCCGTATCGCACTGCAAACCAACCGCTGCAAAGTATCGACGAATTAAACCGCATCGAAGGCTTCGACGAAAAAGTGATCGAAAAACTCAAACCGTTTATCACCGCGATTCCAGTGATCACCCCGCCCGCTCAGGGCGCCTCCGGTGCGACGTTTCCGGTGACGCCACTGAACGTCAATACCGCGCCGGAACAAGTGCTCGATGCGGTATTCGGATCGGGCAATGGCGCCAAGATTGAAAACCTGCGCAAGACAGCGCCATTCAAAACCTTCAACGATTTTGAAACGCAAACCGCGAGCTTTTTGCCGCCAGTAAATCCGCAGGATCCGAACGCCCATCCTTGGACCGCAACCAATGTTGACGTGAAAAGCTACTATTTTTTCGTCACTGCGGTTAGCCAGTTCGGCAATGCCAAAAACGGTTTGGTCGCCCTGGTTCATCGGCTGAACGCCACCGATTGGCCACCCATTGTGTGGCAAAAACAAACTTTAGACTAATGACCATATTACAAATCTATCTGCCCGAAGCCGGGCTCGAGAACGACAGCGCCACGCCACTGCGTTACGCGCTGCGCTCCAACACCGGCGAACTGCAGCGCAACGGCGCGGTGCAATTGGCTGAGCTGCCACGCGCCGATCGCGTCGATATTATTGTTCCGGCGAGTTTGGTGTTATTCACCGAAGTGAAACTACCACCGGTACGTGGCCAAAAGCTACGCCAGTTGTTGCCCTTCGCCGTCGAAGAAAAAATTCTGTCGGATCCGGATCAGGTGCAAGTCGCGGCAGGTGCGCGCGATGCCGCGGGTGTGACGCGCGTTGCAGTCGTCGATCGTGCCTGGCTCGACCGCGCCTGCGAAAGGCTGTGGCAATGGGGGTTGCGGCCGGAAAACGGCTACGCCGAAACCTGTTTGCCCGAGTTGGAGCCAAACGCCTGGACCTTGATTTGGGATGGCGACGAAGGCTTCGTACGGACCGCTGTGGGTGCTGGACTAGCGCTCGACAGCATGAGCGGGGACGGCGCGCCATTCGCCCTGCGTCGCGCCGTGGAGGAAGCGCGCAGTAACACGCGTTTGCCGGAGAAAATTATTCTGCGCGCCACCGATGCCGCGGCGAGTGTGCCTGACCTCGCGCTTTGGACCACGCAGCTTGGCGTGTCGGTGGTGCCCGGCCAAGACTGGCACTGGGCCCCACGCTTCCTCAATACGGCGAACGCGATCAACTTGCTGCAAGGCGATTACGCGCCCTCCTCCAGCCTACGTGAATTGCTGCCGCAACTGCGGCCGATCTTGTTGCTGGCGGGGCTGATCATCGGCGCCCAAGTGCTTGCAACCGGCGCTGATTGGTGGCGCCTGAACCATGAAAAGAAAAACTTGACGGTGGAAATGGATAAGACATTTAAGTCGGCTTTTCCCGATGCTAAAGTGGTCGTCGATGCACCGCTGCAAATGCAGCGCAACCTGGCGGATTTACGCCGCGCCAGCGGACAATCTCAATCGAGTGATTTTGTCCCGCTGCTTGCGAAAGTAATGCCGCTGATTAATCCAGCAATCGGCATTGAAGCGATGAGCTATGACCAGGGCGCGCTCAAGGTCGATGCCTTGTTTCGTGATGAAAGCAGTGTCAGCGAACTGCGCGATCAACTGAAATCGGTTCCCGGCGCCAGTATAGAAGCCAGCATTCCGAAAGAGGGCGGCATGGCGGTGCGCATCGCGATTTCGGTGGGCGCGCGATGAAGCAGACCTGGAACGAATTCTGGCAATCGCGCAATCCGCGTGAACGCATGATCCTCACCTACGGCGGCGTTTTCCTTATTCTCACGTTGCTTTATGGC
>JANMJR010000487.1:0-22429 GCA_031371465.1 Pseudomonadota bacterium | reverse complement strand
GAAGGCGGACGTGGAAGCGGCCAACCCGGATTTTAACAATGCAATAAACGGCTCGGCGCCAACGGGCGCGGCCTTAGCAGCGCTCTCGAGTGCGGCGGCGGACTGCTGCTGCAACTGGGCGGCGCGCTGCTCAACGGCGGCCGCCAGTTCGGCTTGCGCACCGGATAGTACGGCGTAGGCTGCCTTCGGATAGGCGGAAACTTTGCCCCAGCCGGCTTCAGTAATGCGCGCGCGCAGCGCGTCGATATCTTGCAGGTCTTTGATTTCGAATCCTTGTGCGGATTTCGTGGCATCGGCCAACACGGCACGGCCGGTTTCCAGGTTAAGCGCAACGAGGCGCTCGGTCGTGTTTATGCCGAAGTGCGCGAAGTTGATGGCGCCATCGACGGCGGCATTATTCCAAGTGCTGAACTGTTCGGTACCGATCATGAAAATTCTCCTAATGGTAAGGTCTGGTTAAGCGGCTTAGGTTTTGCTGCGCCGCACAAAACGAATACTACGCGACTTTAAAATTTGTTGTCAAGCAATTTATATTGCGTTGCAGCATTTTTTATTGGTATTTAATAATATTATTATAATCAAAGTTTTATATATCTATCTCGCGCGCACGGATGACCCATTCAGCACATTTTTGTGCGTCGCACAAAAAATCGCATAGAAGTAACTCATTGGTCTGGAACATCGAATGAACAGCCCCACACGTCGTCAACCAAGTACCTCACCCGCCGTCCTTACGGCGCCAAGAAAAGGGCGTGCGTTACGGGTTCCGAGGGTCGGCAAATGGTGATTGCCGCTAAAATAGGCCGCGCGAATGGGGCGTTGCATTTGATGCGTGTTTTGTGCTTTGGCCGCACTTTCTAAATCGCCAGAAACACAACGCTAGCGCGCGTTTCGTCCGGCTCTTTCGTTGAACAGGCAAGACTTTGTGATGGGCGGATTGCAATCGCCACCACCGCTGAGACTCGCCAATGTCAGACCGGTATTTGGCTACTCACTTGAGCGACAGAATCCATTGCACCAAGGTCTTGATGTCCGCCTCCTTAATACCAGGATTCGGCGGCATCGGCATCGAACCCCACACGCCGACGCCGCCTTTCTTCACTTTCTCGATCAGCATGGCTTCGGCAGCAGGGTCGCCTGCATACTTCTGGGCGATTTCTTTGAAGCTTGGACCAACCACTTTTTTGTCAACCGCGTGGCAGGCCAGGCATGCGTTGTTCGTTGCTAATTCCTGATTCGCGTAGGACGCGCTCGACAATGCTGCACCGGCCATTGCCAAAAGTCCCCAGATGTTCACTTTCATATGCTCCCCCTAAAGCTAACGTTGAATGATTTTTACGCCAAGCTCCAAAACTCTAGATATGCGCGAGCGGCTTGGCAACACTGGCGACCGAACCAACTACCGTCACAGTAACGGCGGGCGGTTCGGTCTGCGTAACGTGCGTCGCTTAAGTCTTACTTGGCTAACTTGAACACCGTCAGCACACCACCTTGCGGTACATTCGTCTTGTTGCCGAGTAGCGCGTCAACGCCGCTTTGCATGCGCTGCGCATCGATACCCCAGCCGGCTTGAACAGCGATGTACTGCTCGCCGTCAATTTCATAGGACACCGGCACACCGGTCACGCCGGAAGGCATGGTGGTTTCCCATAGCGGCTTGCCGTCGGTCGCGTTGAATGCGCGGAATTTGCGATCGTTAGTCCCACCCGCGAACACGAGGTTACCGCCCGTGGTGAGGATTGGGCCCCACATAAAGGTCGGGAACTTGTGCGTCCATACTTGTTTGCCGGTGGAAATGTCCCAAGCTTGGATTTCGCCAATGGTCTTAGGCGCATTCGCATCGGCCCAACGCAAGCTGCCGAGTACGCCGTCAATCGGGTAGCCAATGAACAGATCGCCCTTTTTGTACGGTACTTCTTTGTCTGCTGCCGGCAATTCCGAGCAGAGGTTGTTGTTGGCCGGAATGTAGAACAGTTTGGTCTTCGGGTTGTATGCCTCGGGCACCCAATCTTTACCACCCCACAGCGACGGGCAGAACTTCACCGGCTTTTCAGTACCAGGGATTTTCGTCGGATCGTAGCTCGGGCGGCCGGTCTTGGAGTCGACGCCGGTGAACACGTCGTTCAACACGTATTTATGGGAAGCAACATAGTTGATCTTGTCCGCGGTACGCTCGAGCACCCACAGATATCCATTACGGCCAGCGTGGACGGCGGTTTTGACCGCTTTGCCGTTGACCGTCGTGTCGATCAACAACGGAGCGGAAACTTCGTCCCAATCCCAGGCGTCATGCGGATGGTACTGATGGTAGCCTTTGATCTTGCCGGTATCGACATCAAGTGCGAGCACTGACGTCGAGTACAGGTTATCGCCTTGGCGCAGATGAACCGGCCACGGTGCGGGGTTACCCGTTCCCCAGAAGGCGAGGTTGGTCGCCGGATCGTAAGTACCGGTGATCCAGATCGACGCGCCACCGGTTTTGGCAGATTCGCCAGACCAGGTGTCGCCACCGGGTTCGCCGGGGCCAGCCGTGGTATAGGTACGCCAGGCTTCGTTACCGGTTTGGGCGTCGTAAGCGGCTACGAAGCCACGCACACCGGTTTCGCCACCGGAGGAACCGACCATGATTTTGCCTTTCGCGGCGAGCGGAGCCAGGGTGATGTATTGCAATGCTTTCCAGTCACCGACTTGCTTGGTCCAAGCGACCTTACCGGTCTTGGCATCGAGTGCAACCAAGTGCGCATCGACGGTCGCGACATAAACCTTGTCGCCGTAGAGCGCAACACCGCGGTTGGTGGGATGCAATTGCAGCATCTCGGGCGAAATTTCCTTCTTATAACGCCACAACTCACCACCGGTTCTGGCGTCGATCGCGATCAATTGCGCGCCGGGCGTGGTGATGTACATATAGCCATTGTTAACGATGGGCGGCGACTGGTGGCCTTCCGTCACGCCGGTCGAGAACGACCAGGCGGTTTGCAGCTTGTTAACGTTGCCCGCGTTGACCTTTTCCAGTGGGCTGTAGCCCCAGCCCGCATAGTTACCACGGTATTGCAGCCAGTTGCCGGCTTCCGGGTTGGTTAAACGCTGGTCAGTGACCGGCGCGTAGTCTGATGCCGATACCGTCATCGCGGACGCGATCAAAGCGGCGGCACACAGCGCTTTCATTACAAATTTCATTTAATGCTCCTCGTGGTTGTGAAATGGGCGGCGCCGTAACGCCGCGATACTACAAAATTTGTCCGGCCATCGTTAGGCGCCGGGACCAGTCCGCGCGCTAAAAGTACCGGCGAGAACCAGTTCGTCACCTTCTAATTTAAGGGGTATCGTCGGCAATGCACGGGTTGCCGGGCCGCTTTCGACCCTGCCCGCCTCAAGCGGTAAAAACTTGGTCGAGTGGCAAAAGCAAACTAACGCTTTTTCCTTGACGATCCAGGTTTTTACTTCGCAGGCCTGGTGGGTGCAGATCGCCGAAAACGCGATGACGCCGGATGCCGCACGTTCCTTGGTTTCGGCGTTAAGATCAGCTTCGTCTAGTTTCATCAACATGATCTTCTGCAAGCGCGAGCCGTTGCGCACTTCCTTGGTGGCCTTATCAAATGCAAACGCTAAGATCGGCTTGCCGACCTTTAAGTCCGCGGCACGCAGCGCCATGGGCTCGCCTTCCGCGTCATCAAGGACAAGACGATCACCGGCACTCGGCGCCGATTCGGCAACACTTCGTCCGGCGAAGCTCGCAGCCACGCCTGCGACCGCAATTTCGATCACGCGACGACGTTTCGGGTTGATCGGTTCGTTAGTCGCGCAATTCCTTATTTCATTGTTTATCAAAGCATTTCCTTTCTATTCGGATCCATATTAAAGAAATCTCGCCGTAACTGAATAGCATAAACATCGTTAGCATTCAAAATTTGCAAGGATTTTAGAATACCGAATTCAGAATGCGTAGTCAATTTAATGTAATGAAAGGCTGCGTTGAGTGCGTTGTTCATCTACATGGCCCTAGGCCACCCCGTCCCGACCGGTGAAGGTTGGCACTATCTGGCTACCATCAAGGATTTATGTACCTGCCAAATTATCGGTTGGGAGATGGATACACAAATGATAAGAAGTTGGTAATCGACGCCTTAAGCGCGGCCTATTGGCGTAAAACATCACCACGTGGTTTACGCCGCAATATCATAGAGAGCCCAGCAAAAACTCAATCCACACAAAAATCTTTACACCCTTCAGGCCGGGATTTAAAATCGAACGCCCCATTTCACAGACGCGCAGCGGATGTCCTCCTCGACGAATCTTTCCCTTGAAGCCCTGGTCACCGTCATCACCGGCAGCGCTGGCGGCATCGGCGAGGCCACGGCCCGCATGCTGGCCCGCCGCGGCCATCGACTCATCATCGCCGACCTCCGGGCCGACGCCGCCGAGGCGACGGCGTCGCGAATGCGCGACGAAGGTCTGACCGCCCACGCCGTGGCGCTCGACATCACGCAGCCAGCCAGTGCGGCCGCACTCGTGGAGCAGGTACTGGCGCGGCACGGCCGTATCGACGTGCTCGTGAACAATGCGGGTGTGGAGAGTTCTCGGCCGTTCCTCGAACTCAGCCTGGAAGATTTCGAGCGGGTCATGCGCGTGAACACGAGCGGTGTGTGGGTCTGCTGCCAGGCGGTGATTCCGGTCATGTTAAAGCAGGGGCGGGGCAGCATCGTGAATCTCAGCTCGGTGGCGGGCCAGCGTGGCGGAGGGTTGCTCGGCACGGCCGCGTACTCCACGTCCAAAGGCGCCGTTATTGCGCTGACCAAGGCCCTTGCACGGGAGTTCGCGCGATCCGGGATTCGCGTGAACGCCGTGTCGCCGAGCCTCACCCTGACCGACCTTGCGCAGCGGCAACTGCAGCGCCTGCCCGAGGGCACGCTGGACCGGGTCATCGCCGTGACGCCGATGGGGCGGGTGGCCCAGCCCGACGAGATTGCCTCGGTCGTGGCCTTCCTCGCCTGCGAAGAGGCATCCTTCGTCACCGGCCACGTGTACAACGTGGACGGCGGCAACGCGATGTAATCGAGCGCACTGCCCTGAACCCCTAACGAGAAAGCCGATGAACACAGATCACGTCATAGCCACCTATCTCATCGAAACCCCCCACAGCCTTGAGCACGCCGCCGAGGTGTTGGCGGGCGAACAGTCGAGCGGGACGTTCGTCGCCGTCCCGGGCGAGACGATTGAACTCAAAGAGACGTACGGCGCTCGGGTCGAGCGTATCGACGAACTCGAGCCGGCCTCGCAGCCGTCACTCCCCGGATCGAAGGCGCCCAAGGCCGCGGGATCGTCCCCCGTGTACCGGCGCGGCCGCGTCGTGGTGTCCTTTCCGCTGCATAACTTCGGTCCATCGCTTGCGTCGCTGCTGTCAACGGTCGCAGGCAACCTGTACGAATTGCAGGAACTGTCCGGCATCCGTCTGGAGGACCTGGATCTGCCCGATGCCTTCGCCCGGCGCTACCCCGGTCCGGCCTTCGGCGTCGAAGGCACGCGACGCGTCGCCGGGGTGGAAGGGCGGGCGCTGATCGGCACCATCATCAAGCCCAGCATCGGTCTTTCCATCGAGGCGCTGCGTCCGCTCGTGCGGGATCTCGCGACGGCGGGACTAGACTTCATCAAGGACGACGAGCTGAACGCCGACCCGCCCTACGCCCCGTTCGAGCAGCGAGCTGCGGCCGCGCTGGACGAGATTCAACGCGTCGCGGACAAGACGGGCAAGCGTTCTCTCTACGCGCTCAACATCACCGGCGACATCGACCACATGCTGCGCAGCCACGACAAGGTGCGCGATCTGGGTGGAACGTGCGTGATGATCAACGTCAACGCGGTGGGTATCGCTGCCATCGCGTATCTGCGTCAGCACTGCGAATTGCCGATCCACGGCCATCGGGCCATGTACGGCGCGCTCGCTCGCGATCCCTGGCTGGGCATCGGATTCCCCGCGTTCCAGAAGCTCTTCCGCACCGCGGGTGTCGATCATCTCCACGTCGGCGGGTTCAACGGCAAATTCTACGAATCGAATGCCGAGGTAGCGCAATCGATCCGCGATTGCCTGACTCCCTTGTACGGCGACTACCGCGTGATGCCGGTGATCTCATCCGCGCAGTGGGCGGGCTCCGCGGTGGACATCTATACGGCCACCGGCACGACGGATGTGCTCCACTTGGCGGGCGGTGGCATCATCGCGCACCCGGGCGGTACCGCGGCCGGCGTGCGCAGCATGCAACAGGGTTGGGAGGCCGCCATGGCCGGCGTGCCACTCGCGGACTATGCGAAGAGCCGTCCAGAGTTGAGCGCTGCCATCGACAAGTTCGGCCAGCGCAGCGGATGAGCCCCGCGCTTCAACTGGCGTTCTACGGCGACGATTTCACCGGGTCCACCGACGCGATGGAGGCACTGGCGCTGTCCGGGCTGCGCACCATCCTGTTCCTTCGCGCCCCGAGCGCGGACGAGATCGCCACGGGCTATACCGATGTGAAGTGCGTTGGCGTGGCTGGCGCCAGTCGCGCGATGTCTCCCGCTGAAATGGACGCGGAACTCGTGCCGGTCCTGGAGGCCTTGTGGTCGCTGCGTCCGCCGCTGCTGCACTACAAGGTGTGTTCCACCTTCGATTCGGCGCCGCAGGTCGGGTCCATCGGCCACGTGGTGGACCGGGCTCGCCAGCGCTTGAATGCCGGTCGCACTGTGCCCATCATCGCCGGCTCACCACCCCTGCGGCGCTACACGGTGTTCGGCAACCACTTCGCGGCAGCGGGCGATGCCGTCCATCGTCTCGACCGCCATCCCACTATGTCGCGGCATCCGGTCACGCCGATGCGCGAAGCCGACCTCCGGCGGCACCTCGCGGATCAGACCAGCGGTACCGTGGGTCTCATGAGCCTCGCAGATCTCGACGGCTCGTCGGCGCAGGTGAATTCGCGTTTCGCGCAGCGTATGGCCGAGTCTCCCGCCATGCTGCTGTTCGATGTGCTCGATGATGTCCGTCTGCGTGAGGTGGGCCGCCTTCTCTGGGAACAAGCGGGAAAGGCGCCCCAGTTCGTGGTCGGATCATCCGGTGTGGGATACGCACTGGCTGCCCACTGGCGCGCTGCCGGACTCATCCCCGATGTGCGAGCCCGGTTCCCGACGATTAAGCCGATGCGTCAGCTACTGGTGCTCTCCGGTAGCGCGTCGCCGGCCACGGCGCAGCAGATCGCCTGGGCGCGCGAGCACGGCTTCGAGGTGCTGCGCGTGCCGGCGGCAGCCCTGATGCAGGCCGACGGCGCCTCGGATGTTCGGCACGCGCTCTACGAGCAGGCACTCGCCGCGTGGTCCCGCGGGGTGAGTGTCGTGCTGTACACCGCGGCGGGTCCGGACGATCCCGCGATTGCGCAAACGCGGGCGGTCATGACCGAAGGGGCGCATTCCGCTCGCGTGCTGGGCGGAGCTCTCGGACGTTTGGCTCGCGAGCTTATCGCGCGCACGGGCCTGCGGCGGTTACTGATCGCCGGGGGGGACACGTCGAGTTACGCCACACAGGAGCTGGGCGTCCACGCTCTGGAAATGGCTGCGGAACTCACCCCAGGCGCCCCGTTGTGCCGGGCGCACTCGGATGACCCGCTTATCGATGGTTTAGAAATCGCACTCAAGGGTGGTCAGATGGGCGGGCCGGATTATTTTGGGCGCGTGCGCGGCGATTGATCGCTACTGACGCTACGCCTTTCAGGAGAATCGAGACACTATGACATCACCCACCAACATCACTCGCGTCGCGCTCATCACTGGCGCCGCAAAGGGCATCGGGGCGGCCATCGCGGACCGCCTAGCCCGCGAAGGCCACCACATCTTGATCGGCGACATTGACGAAGCCCAGGCCCGCGAACAGGCCCAAGCCCTGAAGGGCGCCGGACATCGTGCCGATGCTGTGCGGCTCGATGTCAGCGATGCGCAGTCCGTGGCAGCCGCGTTTGCGGACATCGATGCAAGATGGAAGCGCTGCGACATCGTCGTGAACAACGCCGGTATCGCGAAGACGGCGCCGTTCCTCGACTTCCCACTGGATAGCTGGCAAGCGCATCTCAACGTGAACGTGACCGGAGTGCTGCTGTGTTCGCAGCACGGCGGGCGCCTGATGCGCCGTGAAGGGTGGGGACGCATCATCAACATTGCCTCCGTGGCCGGCATGCGCGCGGTCGGTGTAGGGCGCACCGGCTACGGCACCTCGAAAGCCGCGGTCATCGGGCTCACACGGCAGATGGCAGTCGAGCTGGCCGAGTACAACGTCACCGCCAATGCGGTCGCGCCCGGCCCCGTCGACACGCCGATGACGAAGGTGCTGCATTCCGCCGCCTTCCGGCAGGCCTACACCAGCGCGATCCCGATGCGGCGTTACGGCACGCCTGAGGAGGTCGCTGCGGCCGTGGCCTATCTCGCCTCCGAGGACGCCGGGTATGTGACCGGCGCCGTGCTTCCGCTCGATGGCGGTTTCCTCGCCTCGGGCGCGCACCAGTGGTGACCTGAGACGCCACCGTAACCGCCAACTACCTTCGAGGGCGTATCTCTCCGATCATCACTAGTTTGGAAACGCGGAGACTTTTCTTGCTTCGAAAGACGGCGCGAGCGACTTACGGGAACTGATTGCGACAGTCTATTCCTTGGCGCCACGACGGACAGTCCGCCGCATCTTGCGTGATGCGAAGCGCGAAGCAGGTGTTAGCAGTGACGCCATAGCACGCCTCTGGGCAGCCCAGCGTGTGCGCGAACGTCTCGCTAACGATTGGCCGAAACGCGACGACGCACTTACACTTGCGATGGGCCTTCGCATCGTCACACCCGTGAGCGGCGCTGTTGTGTTGGAGACGACGCGGATTATAAAACCCAGGGTCTGTCTGTACCCGGCACCGATGTGCTACCGGTTCCGGACCCAAGCTTGTTGAGATTGTTAATCGTCGGTGGAATCTGTTTGGTACTAGTAGTGCGCCGTCGGCATCGTGCGAGCGCGACCTAGAGGTTGTTTTCGAATGAGTTCCTTGTCGGCACTGAACGCTATGGCCCGCCAAAACGAATAAATTTTTGAAACGCTACAAACTTGACGTTCGCGAACGTCGATTTAGAAATGTAAGCTATTTCCGCTTAGTGCGGATACCTACCCGCTGCGCCGCGCAAAGCAATTCACCATGTGGGTCGCCCAGGCGCATTCATGTTTATCGGTAGCAGTCACGCCCCTTTTCAGATCATATTTCGACGCGTCCGACTCAGTGCGCGTTCCACCACTCGCCCTGAAAATTTTCTTGCAGAAACGCAATGAGCGTCGACACCTTCGACGGCACTTGCTTAGGCGACGGATAAACGGCGTGAATTTCCTGCGTCGGCAAGGTGAAATTACTCAAAATCGGCAGGACTTTTCCATCGCGCAACGAACTGGCGGCGACATAATTCGGCAATGCCGCCACGCCCATGTCTGCGCGCACGGCGGCAAGCACGGTCGATAAATTGTTCGAGCGCAAATTGCCGCGGACAGTGACCGTGATGCGCTTGCTTTCGCGGCTGACGAAATGCAGCCGATCGTCACTGTGCACCGTGCTGTAGCGCAGCACATTGTGTTTGCTCAGCTCGCCTGGCGTCTTCGGTGCGCTGTGCTTTTTGAGATATTTGGGGGAGGCCACCATGATCCACGGATTGCTGCCGAGATATCGAGCGCCGAGCGAGGAGTCGGCGAGCTGCCCCATGCGAACGGCGACATCGATGCCCTGCGCAACCAGATCGACGTAGGTGTCAACGAAGCCCAAGTCCACTTGCAACTGTGGGTGGCGGCGCATGAATTCCAGGATCAACGGTGTGATGACGCGGCGGCCGAGCGCGACCGACGTGCCGATGCGCAAGCGGCCGCTGACTTCAGCGTGACGTAGGTTGAGGAGTTTATCCGCCTCCTCGAATTGTTCGAGGATTCCTTTGCATTTTTCGTAGTACGCCGCGCCGATTTCCGTCAGGCTCAGGCCGCGGGTGTTGCGATTAAGCAAGCGCACGCCGAGTCTTTTCTCCAGGGCCGCGACGTGTTTTGTGACCGTGGGTTGAGTGAGTTGCACGTCGCGGGCGGCCTTGGAGAAGCTGCCGGTTTCGACGGCGCGTACGAACAGTTGCAGGGCGGTGATTCGATCCATGATTTAGCGCCGAGTTAACAAATCTGCGGTTTCCTCAACTATTGTCATTCCCGCTTATGCGGGAATGACAGAGTAGGTATGGCAAACACATTTGCAGCTTATAACGCCCCGCTAAATCTGTCCATTCCAATTCGGAATAGGTGTTATCGACTTCCATCCTGTTCTCACTTTCCGGCAAAACCTCTACAGTGACGATCTTCGAATAGTCTTAACGTGGAGAAACGATATGGCCAAGATGACCGCCGCAGAAGCCGCAGTACGTGTAATGGAACGAGAAGGAATCGAGATGGCGTTTGGCGTGCCCGGCGCGGCCATTAATCCGCTGTATGCCGCATTGTCGCGGCGCGGCAGCATTTCGCACGTTCTCGCGCGCCACGTCGAGGGCGCATCGCATATGGCGGAAGGCTACACACGCGCGAAGGCGGGCAACATCGGTGTGTGCATCGGCACCTCGGGCCCGGCGGGCACGGATATGATCACGGGCTTGTATTCCGCGCAAGCCGATTCCATTCCGATTCTATGCATCACCGGCCAAGCGCCGCGTGCGCGTTTGCACAAAGAGGATTTTCAAGCGGTCGACATCGCGTCGATCGCGAAACCATTGACCAAGATGGCGATCACCGTCATGGAACCGGCGCAAGTACCCGGCGCATTCCAGCAGGCGTTTCATCTAATGCGCTCCGGCCGCCCCGGTCCGGTGCTGATCGATCTGCCCTTCGACGTGCAGATGACCGAGATCGAGTTCGATGACGAAACCTATTCGTCATTACCCGTTTACAAACCCACCGCGACGCGCGCCCAAATTGAAAAAGCGTTGACCATGTTGAACGACCACGAGCGCCCGCTGATCGTTGCCGGCGGCGGCATCATCAACGCCGATGCGTCGGATTTGCTGGTGCAGTTTGCCGAGATCACCGGCGTGCCGGTTATTCCAACACTGATGGGTTGGGGCACGATACCCGATGATCACCGCTTAATGGCTGGCATGTGCGGTCTGCAAACCTCGCACCGTTACGGTAACGCGACCATGCTGGAATCGGACTTCGTGATCGGCATTGGCAATCGTTGGGCCAATCGTCACACTGGGTCTGTCGATGTTTATACGAAAGGCCGCAAGTTCGTTCACGTCGACATCGAGCCGACGCAAATCGGCCGCGTGTTCGCACCGGACTACGGCATCGTCTCCGACGCTAAAGCGGCGTTGGAATTATTCGTCGATGTCGCGAAACAATGGCAAGCCGCGGGCAAGCTAAAAGATCGCACGGCGTGGGTGGAAGCGTGTTTGAAACGCAAGCGCACCCTGCTGCGCAAGACCAATTTCGAGAACGTGCCGATGAAGCCGCAACGGGTATACCAATGCATGGCCCGCGCATTCGATAAAGAGACCTGCTACGTCAGCACCATCGGCCTATCGCAAATCGCCGCGGCGCAATTTCTGCATGTGTACAAACCGCGCAACTGGATCAACTGCGGCCAAGCGGGTCCGCTGGGCTGGACCATACCCGCCGCACTGGGCGTGCGCGCGGCCGATCCTTCGCGCAAGATCGTAGCGCTTTCCGGCGACTACGATTTTCAATTCATGATCGAAGAATTGGCGGTCGGCGCGCAGTTCAAGCTGCCCTATATCCATATCGTCGTGAACAACTCCTATCTTGGATTGATACGACAGTCGCAGCGCAACTTCAACATGGATTACTGCGTGCAATTGGGATTCGAGAACGTCAACGCGCCGGAAATGAATGGCTACGGCGTCGATCACGTAAAGGTCGTCGAAGGCCTAGGCTGTAAAGCGATCCGGGTTCACAAACAAGAAGAACTCAACCCGGCGATTCGGCAAGCGGAGAAATTGATGGCCAAGCACCAGGTTCCGGTCGTGATCGAAGTGATTCTCGAAAGAGTGACCAATATCGCCATGGGCACGGAGATCAACAACGTCGTCGAGTTCGAAGACATCGCGACAGGAATAGAAGACGCGCCGACGGCGGTGGCTTTGCTAGATTAACCTGTCATCCTGAGCAACGCGAAGGATCTGCTTTTAGTGCCTTGAATCAGCGCTCGCAAAAGCAGGTCTTTCGCGTTGCTCAGGATCACGGTGATTAGATATTTCCCGCCGATGCAGAGCGAAAAATTCCAGGATCATCTCGCTTGCATTAGGCCCACGGGCATCGTTGTAAGGATAGCGTGAGCTGCCGCCGCTCCAAGCGTGGCCCATGCCTTTAACGGTAGTGTGACGTATCAGCGGCGCGTGCTCCGGGCCGTAGTCGCAGATGCCAAAGGCATAGCCGCCGCCATTGGCATTTTCGGTTGTCCTCGGTGTTGATGCCTCGCGCAGCGCGTCTTTATTCATCGCCAAAAACTGCGCAACGATTTGCTCGGCATTGACCGGATGCACGGTATCGTCCGCATCGCCATGAATCACCATCATCGGCATGGCCTGCACTTTGTCGCCTGACAATTCGCGGGCATCCTCGCCCGCTTTCTCCGGTGAACGGGGCGAGCCGTTGCGCATCGCGGGCAGCGCGGCGGTGGGGGAACTCGCCGCCTGAAACATCAAGCCGGAATGAACCGCGCCGGCGGCGAAGATATCCGCGTAACAACTCGCCAGCGCGCTGGCAAGGGCGCCGCCTGCGGAAAGGCCGACAACGTAAACCCGCGACCGGTCGATGCGATGTTCCGCTATAACTTCGCGCACCATACCCGCGACGATCGCCGCTTCGCCGTTGCCTTTGTGACTCGATGGATCGAACCAATTCCAGCACCGATACGGATTGGCGAGGCGCGCCTGTTCGGGATAGAGCACTAAGAAGCGCCCGCGATCGGCGAGCTGATTGACGCGCGTTCCCGCGGCAAATGATGCGGAATCCTGCTTGCAACCATGCAACATCACGATCAGCGGCAAACGTTCTTCTTGCCGATGATCGGCGGGGCAATACAAACGATAACTGCGTTCCGGCGCGATCATCGGGGCGTAGACCAAAAGCCCCGACGACGCGCGGTATTGGCCCGACAACCATGTTCCGCGAGGAGTCGGTTTCTTGCGGCGGAGCCAGCCGGCGAAGCGGGTTTTCGCGGCGGCGATACAGCGCTTGCACCAGGCCTTGAAGTTTTCGAACATTGCGTCCTTCGATTAAGGTCGACGATTGATCCTAACACGTTTTACTGCAAAGCAACATGTCGATCCAAACTGGATTCTCTCTATGAATTACGCGAAAGCATCGCTGTTACGATTGAATTATTTGCTGTATCGCAGCATACCGCCGGGTAAGTTCCCGCCGCTATGGTAATTTTGATCCGCTGCCCGTAACATTGTGGAAACCAAACACAATCTATCCATGACCGAAAAACTCCGCATGCAGATTGCCTCCCAGGCCAATATTAAGCTGCGCGCCGCACAGGCCGGACTTCTAGCCATTTTGTTTCTGCTCTGGTTCGGTCTGACCGAGTACGAAATCCTACCGTCGTTTTTCTTCGGCAAGCCGCTCGAAGTCTTGTCGCGCATTTGGGATTGGTTCGCGAGCGGGAAAATTTTTCCGCATCTGGCGATTACGCTAACCGAAACCGTGCTCGCGTTCATCATCGGCACGCTGTTGGGCCTCATCGTCGGTTTGTGGCTCGCGCTGTCGCCGATGGCGGCACGCCTGCTAGATCCCTATTTGAAAGCCTTCAACGCGATGCCACGCATCATCCTCGCGCCGATTTTCGCGATGTGGTTTGGCTTGGGGATTTGGTCGAAAGTGTTGCTCGGCGTGACGATTGTGTTCTTCGTCGTGTTCTTCGCGGTTTATCACGGCGTTAAAGACGTCAGCCAAGTCATCCTCAACAACACGCGCATGTTGGGCGCCAGCAAACGCGATTTGTTGTGGCATGTGTATCTGCCGAGCGCGACGGCGTGGGTGTTCTCCAGTTTGCACACGGCCGTCGGCATGGCCTTCGTCGGCGCCGTCGTCGGCGAATATTTGGGTTCGTCGAAAGGTGTAGGCTATTTAATTTTGCAGGCGGAAGGTTCGTTCGACATTAACACCGTGTTTGCCGGCGTGCTGGTGTTGACGATTTTCGCGCTGCTGTTGGATAAGCTCGTCACTGTTGCCGAAAAACGCCTGCTCGTCTGGCGCCCTGCCCCGGCAATAAATGAATAAAAGCCTACGAATTTAGAAGAATATTCTTCGGATAGCCTGTTGCGAAGGTTAGTTTTCTACATTTAGCGCGATTCAGGAGAAAACTCAGAACCCTTTTCCGCGGCGCTCGCTCTAAGATACAAACCTGGCAGTTGGGCGTGTAGCCCGGCGCGTTAGACAATCCACACCGGCAGCTTACCGGCCGTCGGTGTCTGCATCGGCCCGCCGCCTCACGAGGGCGGCTGGGCCGAATGGTGCACTTCCAAAAGGAGACGAATATGCAATCAGTCACGTTGGATGACAAATACACCGCCACCGGCGGACGCGTTTACATGTCCGGTGTTCAAGCGCTGGTTCGCTTGGCCTTGATGCAGCGCCGGCGCGATCAAGCTGCCGGACTGAACACGGCAGGCTTCATTTCCGGCTACCGCGGCTCGCCGCTGGGCATGCTCGACGAAGCGCTGTGGAAAGCGCAAAAGCATCTCGAAGCTAACCAAATTAAATTCGTACCCGGGGTGAACGAAGAACTCGCCGCGACCGCGGTCTGGGGCTCGCAGCAAGTCAAACTGATCGGTCCCTCGGATTACGACGGCGTGTTCGCGATGTGGTACGGCAAAGGTCCCGGCGTCGACCGTTGCGGGGACGTGTTCAAGCACATGAATTTCGCCGGCGCCGCCAAGCACGGCGGGGTGTTGCTGGTGGCGGGCGACGACCACGGCGCTTATTCGTCCACGCTGCCGCATCAAAGCGATCACCTGTTCGCGGCGTCGATGATCCCGGTGCTTTATCCTTGCAATGTGCAGGACTATTTGGAACTTGGTTTGCACGGCTTCGCGATGTCCAGATTCTCGGGCTGTGTGGTGGCGTTCAAAGCCTTGGCGGATACGGTTGAATCCTCGTCGTCGGTCGAGGCTGATCCGTTCGCGTTGCAAATCAAATTGCCGGCGGATTTTGTCATGCCGCAAGGCGGGCTGAACTCGCGCTTGTTGAACGGATTGCTCTCCGCACAAGCGCGGCAGCAAGAAATGTTGATGCAGGATTACAAGATCTACGCCGCGATCGCTTATGCGCGGGAGAACGAGCTTAACCGCATCACCATCGATTCGCCGCAAGCGCGGCTGGGGATCGTGGCGTCGGGCAAGTCCTACATGGATGTGCTCGAAGCGCTGGAAGAGTTGGGCATCACCGAGCAAAACGCCGGCGAAATCGGCATTCGCCTGTTCAAAGTCGGCATGCCTTGGCCGCTGGAGCCGGACGGCGTGCGCGAGTTCGCGCGCGGGCTAGAAGAGATTTTGGTGGTCGAAGAAAAGCGCCAGGTGGTCGAATATCAACTGAAGGAACAGCTTTACAACTGGCAAGCCGACGTGCGCCCGAGGGTGATCGGCAAGTTCGACGAACGCGGCGAGTGGGTGCATCCGCGCGGGCAGTGGCTGTTGCCGCCAAAGGGGGATTTTTCCGTCGCGCAGATCGCCCGGGTGATCGCCGAGCGTATCGCGCGATTTCATCAAAGCGATCTGATCAAAGCGCGACTTGCTTTCCTGGAAGCAAAGGATGCCGTTTTAAGCAAAGCGGTCAGCACGCCGGTGCGTCCGGCCTACTATTGTTCCGGCTGCCCGCACAACCGCTCGACCAAGGTGCCCGAAGGCAGCATCGCGCTGGCTGGTATAGGTTGCCATGTGATGGCGACTTTTATCTACCCGGAGCAAACCCAAAGCACCACGCAAATGGGCGGCGAAGGATCACCTTGGATCGGCCAAGCGCCGTTCTCGAAGCTCACTCACGTGTTCGCCAACCTCGGCGACGGTACTTATTTTCACTCCGGCCATTTGGCGATACGCGCGGCAGTGGCGGCGAACGTCAATATCACTTACAAGATACTCTACAACGATGCGGTGGCGATGACCGGTGGCCAGCCAATCGACGGCACGTTGACGGCGCCGATGATCACGCAGCAAATGGCGGCCGAAGGCGTGACGCGCATAGCGTTGGTCAGCGAGGACACATCGCGCTACCAAGACCGTGCGCAACTGCCGCCGTTCGTCACAGTGCACGAGCGCACGGCGCTGGACGAAGTACAACGGGAGCTGCGCGAGTTTCAAGGCGTGTCGGTGCTGATCTACGATCAAACTTGTGCCGCGGAAAAACGCCGCCGCCGCAAAAAAAACGAGTATCCCCAGGCGCCGGCGCGAGTGTTCATCAACGAAATGGTCTGCGAAGGTTGTGGCGATTGCGGCGTGCAATCGAACTGCGTGTCGATTTTGCCGAAGGAAACGGATTTCGGCCGCAAGCGTGTGATCGATCAGTCCTCGTGCAACCAGGACTATTCTTGCATAGAAGGTTTTTGCCCGAGCTTCGTCACGCTGGAAGGCGCGCAAGTGCGGAAATCGAGCGCCGGCCGCGAATCGCGCGCCGAGGAATTTCCGTTGCTCCCCGAGCCGCAAGCGCCGACGCTTGCCGATAAGCCGTACAACATACTCATCACCGGCATCGGTGGCACTGGCGTGATCACCATCGGCGCGCTGCTGGGCATGGCAGCCCATTTGGAAGGCAAGGGCGTATCGGTGCTGGACATGACCGGCATGTCGCAGAAGAACGGCTCCGTCACTTCCCACGTGCGTATCGCGACTAACCCGACGGCGATACATGCGCAGCGCATCGCCACCGGTGAAGCGAATCTGGTGCTCGGCTGCGACATGCTCACGGCCGGCGCCCAGGACGCGATCGCGAAAACCCGCCCCGGCGTAACCGTCGCGGTGATCAACACCCACGAACAACCGCCGGGGACTTTCGCGCAAAATCCCGACTGGCAGTTTCCCGCGGAAAATGTACGCGCGCTGATCGATGAATCCGTCGCCGGCCACACCCATTATGTCGACGCGACGCGGCTGGCGATCGCGTTGCTCGGCGATTCCATCGCGAGCAACTTGTTCATGCTCGGCTTCGCGTTTCAGCAAGGGCTGGTGCCGCTGAGCTACGCGGCGCTGGAGCACGCGATCGAATTAAACGGCGTGGCGGTCGACATGAACAAAGCCGCTTTCCTGTGGGGCCGGCGCGCCGCTGTTGACCGGGCAGCGGTGGAACAACTCGCGATTCCCACTGCGCCGGTCGTCGTGCAAATGCCGAAATCCCTGGATACGCTGGTTCGGCAACGGGTCGAATTTCTTACCGATTATCAAAACGTGGCTTACGCGAAACGCTATACCGCGTTAGTGGAAAAAACCCGCGCTGCGGAAGCGCCGTTACACAAAAGCGAAGCGCTGTCCAAAGCGGTGGCGAAATCCTTCTTTAAGCTGATGGCGTACAAAGACGAATACGAAGTCGCGCGGCTGTACACCGACGGTCGCTTCAAGCGACAGTTGGAAGCCACGTTCGCCGGCGACTACAAATTGAAATTTCATCTCGCGCCGCCGCTTATCGCCAAGCGCGACACGCAGGGGCATTTGCAAAAGACATCCTACGGCGCTTGGATTTTCCCTGTATTCAAACTTCTCGCGAAATTCAAATTTCTGCGCGGCGGCGTGTTCGATATATTCGGCAAGACCGAGGAGCGTCGCGTGGAACGCGAATTGATCGACCACTACGAGGCGACGATCGAAGCGATGTTGCCCTGTTTATCAGGCGATAATCTGAAAGTGGCGCTCGAACTCGCCGGACTGCCGGAGCAGATTCGCGGCTTCGGTCACGTCAAACTTGAGAATCTGAATAAGGTTCGCGCGCGCTGGCGTAACTTGGAGGCGGAACTCCAGCGCTTGGGAGATGCGTTGCCGAGACACCAAGCTGCTTGATTCATTGTCATGCCAATGACCTGCAGCCCAGTATCCACCGGGTGGCCTAGGGCCATGCGGATTTACAGCCATCGGCCAGAGCAATGAAACGTGCGCACACAGGGGAGAGCGGAACGAATCGCGACGCCGGATGCCGCGACAAAAAACTTACTTCGGTTTCCAGGAATTATGGAACTGGACGATGAACCATCGTTCACCACGCTTATGCATCACCGAGGTGTTTCGTGACGGCCCGTTCGTCGTCATCTTGCCGTCGAGCGTGCGCTCGGATTGCCATGTCGCCGTAACTAAAACCACCTCGTCCGCCAGCAACGTAGCTGTCGTGCCAAACAAATTCGCCTTAACTTCGCCGCGCGATCGCGACAACGCTTTCACGAAATACTCGCGCACATCTTCCGGCGTGGTCAAAAGCTCTGGTGAGATCGTCCCAAAAAATAGGACATCGGGCGAAAACACCGTGACCAATTGATCGTGATTGTCAGTGGTGAAGTATTCGAAGAATTTTTCGTACGCCGCCAACGCGTCTTCTTTTGGCCCGGCGTGAATTGACGCAGACCAACCTATCACCAGCAAAAAAATTAAGAATCGAATCTGCATCGCGACCGCCTCAATAAGTTAAGGTTACTTGACGTTCAGATTTTACAGACGATTCCGAAATCCAAACTGCATTTTAAATCGGGGGCCCGGCGGATCGTCGGCATTGCGCAGCAATTTGTGACGAAGTGGAACCCTATATCTAGAGCGATCGACACATTTAGGTTGAGATGCCTGGTGGCCGGGACGCTTATTGAAAGCCGGTGCTGGCATGGCCTGGAAGCCGCTTCCCAATTGGCTCGCGCGCTTGTTTTCGTCCAACCTACTGGGTTAGGCGTGAACGAGTTGTTGCGCTGAGTTGCGGCAGCAGGCCGCGAATGCATTAATGTTATCGGCAACGAACTGCGCCATGGTCGTGGGTTTACGGCCAAGTAACCGTTCGAGGTCGTTAGACTCGGGAATTTCGACCAGGCCGCTGATGAGCGCATCCCACCATTCGCTGATAGCGAGTATCTTAATCGGCGTGAGCCCCGCCGCTTCAAGAAAGCCTCGTGCTTCGTGCATAGTGATGTCGACATAGTCGAGTTCGCGATTGGCCGCTTGGCTGACCAAGTGGGCGAAATCGCCGAAACCGAGTCGCTCGGGACCCGTGAGTGTGAAAACGGTGTGTCCGCCGTTGTCATCGGATAGTGCCGCTGCGGCGGCGCCGAGATCGCCAGCACTCAGCCAAGGAAATTTCACGTCGCGGAACGGCGCGCGCAGTTCGCCGTTTTTCATCGCCGAACGGGCGAACAACATGAGGTTTTGCATGAACGGCGCGGTGCGCAGAATGGTGGTGTTGAAACCACCGGCGCGAACTTCGTCTTCAATCACGCCGAACCAACGCAAAATACGCACGGGCGATCGGCTGTTAGCGCCAATCAGCGAAAGTAGGGTAATCTCGCGAACGCCGGTCAGTTTGGCGGCGTCGATTAATGCCCGTTGTTTGGCGATTAAGTCTTGATCGATGCGTGGGATGAGAAACATTTCGCGCACGCCGTCGAGCGCGCGCACGACATTTGGGGTTTCACTCAATGAGGATTGAAAAACCTCAAAATCGCTGGGGATGCTCCCGCTAAGGCGTTCCTCCGTCAGAAGTCGCTTCTGGCCCGGCGTTTGCGCCAGCCCGTCGATAATAGGGCGGGCGACCAATCCGGTCCCGCCAGCCACGAGTAACATAGTTACACTTCCCGGTTTTTCTCTTAGTCGGATGCAATGCGAACAGAATTGTTCTAATCCGCCAGTAGACGCTCTTGGGGGATTCCCAAGAGCGTCTGCGTTGGATGACGTCATCATAGTATGACGGAATTCAACGCTTAGAAGCGCTTAAAGGAAGGATGCAGCGGGTTACGGGCATCAATGTAAGCTTGCGCGGTAGCGGCCGTCGCAACAAACGTTGTACTCCCCGCTTTCGCTGCGAAATAAGCCGGTTGCAGCGGATTGGTTGGTGCAATCGATATCGTGCCGACAGAACCGACGGTTTCCACATTCGTTTTGCCCCAGAAATAATTCGGTTGCAACGGGTTGTTAGTTGCGGCATTTGCCGTGACGGCGCCGATCAGGCCGGTTGCCAAAGCGGCTAAATTAATCAGAGTACGTGCTTTCATGGTCAATCTCCTGGTTAAGTAAAAATCGATTCAGCGATTACTGGCGCTTAAATGACGGGTGTAACGGGTTCGCACTTTGGTTGTAGGCCGCGCCAATCGCATCGCTCGTCTGCGTCCAAGCTGCCGCACTACCGTTATGCGCGTAGCTTGGCGAGAGGGGATTGTTGCTGTCACGATAAATCGTCGTTGCGGTCGCGGTGATCGAGGGGGCGCTGGCGGCGAATTTCTCGGCGTAGTAGCCCGGCTCAAGCGGGTTAGTGGCGGCGTTGGCAAGCGCGGCGCCGGCAAATGTGGCCGCGATAACCATTGCTTTTAAAAGGTTGCGTGTTTGCATGGTAATGCTCCTTAATCAAAAATTTGAGCGCTGATCCGATTGGCTTCCCTTATTGCGCTCGGGACGGGGGCCAGTTGTTTTGCTTATCTCAACAACATGGAACGAACTATACGTATTCGATTTGAACAGATAAACTAGGATTAATTGAAATTACTGTTCATTATTATTGAACAATAAACTACGATGGATCGCTTGTTGGGAATGGAAGTCTTTGTAAAAGTGGTGGATTCCGGCAGTTTCGCGCGGGCGTCCGAACGACTGCAGATGGCGAAGGCAACGGTATCTACGATCATTCAAAGTCTGGAGAATCACCTCGGCACACGATTGCTAAATCGCACCACGCGGCGCTTAAGTCTCACGGATGATGGCGCCGCGTTTTATGAGCGCGCGGTTCGGATCTTGTCGGATGTCGAAGACACCGAGGTTGCGCTGGCGAAATCGCGCACCAAGCCGCACGGCAAGCTAAGGGTGGATATGCCCGTGTCTCTGGGGCGGTTCTACGTCGTTCCCGCCCTTGCTCGGTTTGCGGCGCAGTATCCCGAACTTACGGTGCAGGCCACCTTAAACGATCAGGTGACGGATCTGGTCGAAGAGGGCGTGGACGCGGTGATTCGTGTCGGCACGCTGACGGATTCCTCTCTCGTCGCCAAGAAGGTCTACGAGTCGCGTGCGATGGTGGTGGCATCACCGGAATTCGTCGCGCGGTTCGGTGAACCGAAAACCCCGGAGGATTTGAAGGACTTCAATTGCCTGGGTCTGATCCAAGCCGGCACGGGAAGATTGCGACCATGGACGTTACAAAAAGGGGCGGAAACCTACATCCACGAGCCTAACGGAAATTTCAGCACGAATAACGTCGATGCTTTGGTCGAGGCCGCCATAGGCGGATCGGGCATGGTTTACGTGCTCGATTTTGTGCTAAATCGGGCGCTGTCTGCGGGGCTACTGCAGCCGGTTCTACCGCAGTGGTCGATCACGCGACCGATTTCCGTTGCCTATCCGCAGAATCGACATCTGTCGGCGAAAGTTCGCGTGTTTGTTGATTTCGTGCAAGGACTGTTTCCAAAGTCGAAAACAACGCGGTTAAGTTGAGTACGTGGCGATGAATATTCACGAAGATATCCAGGAAATCCTTCGGCGCATGATCGATACGCAGCGCTATGCCGTTCTGGCCACCAACGATCAAGGTCAACCTTATACGAGCCTAATGGCGTTTGCCGCTACCAAGGACCTGAAGCAGATTATTCTGCTAACGGAAAGGCGTACGCAAAAGCATGCCAATCTCAAGTCGAATAAGCGGGTCGCTATCTTGATCGATAACCGAGAGAACAGCGGCACGGACACGAAAGATGCCATCGCAATTACCGCCATCGGCGAAGCGGAGGAAGTTGCCGCTGATTGTTGCGCAAATCTACTCGATCTGTACCTGGCGCGTCACCCTTATCTGAAAGAATTTTCGCTTCTACCCACGTGCGCGGTGGTGGGTGTGAAAGTGAGTTCTTACATGGTGGTTCGACAATTCCAACTTGTGGTTGAGTGGCGTACCGGGCAGTAAGTCCCTGCAAATAACTCCCAGTCGCCATTGCCGAATTCTCGCCGGCTGCGGTGTTTAGCGCCGGGCAGGAACGCTCGCCGCTTCAGAAATCATCTACGCGGAGTGGCGTGGGACACGACTTTCAGCCGCTTTACGCACGTCATTGCTGGGAATGAAATGACGAAGCAATCTCGCCTTCGCGGCGCTGAAGAAATGCGCGATTGCTTGGTCGCGAAAAACGTTTATCCCAAAGCGAAGCGTGGGACTCCTCGCAATGACCTTCCATAGCTATGATTCCTTTGCGTTGAA
>JANMJR010000504.1:0-2111 GCA_031371465.1 Pseudomonadota bacterium | reverse complement strand
ATCAACTCAATAGTTTACCTTATTCGCCAAGCAGAGGTAACCTATGCGAGGTTTGTGTCGCGCCGCTTTACAACAAGGCGCGAGGGAAATCGTCAACTCCAGCGCCAACGCAAAGCCCAACAACGAGTCTTGTCATGATTAAGCTCGTACGGTGCTTCTTCACGTGACTGGGTAATTTCAAATTGATCGAAGCTGAATTCAGATAAAACGCTAATTTGTTTTAACGACGCCCTGATCGAGAGCGCGCAAAACCGTGGACCATAACTGTGCCAGCGTCGGATTCGGCGACAACAAAAGAGCCCAACGACCCGCAGTGCGCGGGCGGGCGGATAGACCGAACTGGCTGCGTAGCACTCCCCGGATCTGGTTACTCTCTATTAGGAACCTACATGACCTGACGCCGAGCAAAAATCAATAATCCTGATCTTTTCTTTGCCGACCCGTCATTGCTGCAGCGCATCTACTACTTTTGGCTTAGGCCATTTGGCATATTGCGTTTAGTCCGTTCTCAAGCATAGACTGATCCGTAGCGAAAAAGGTGAGGAGTTAGATTTCCTGATCTCCGCGCGCAGTTCGAATCCCACGCAACTTGACCAACAGGAGGAAAACATGAAACCTATCCACTACACGATCGCTTGCGCAGTTCTCGGCGCCACGTTCGTTTCATCCGCCGAAGACAAACCGGTCCTTCCATTCCAGATCGCGGGAAGCAACCACGTCATCGTTGGCGTCGCATGGGATCCGGCTGCCGTGCAAAAAATGTTGCCAGCAGGGATGAAGCTGGCAGAGGGCGCGACCGGCGCGATTAATATCTACCAAGCTTCGAAAGGCTACGGTATTACGCCTTACCAGTCGGTTTATTTCTGGGTCGATGTTGAAGGCTACGACAGCCCAGACGGAACCAAGGGCCGCTGGATGTTGGCCGGCGCATATGGCCCGCAAGAGAAAACTTCGGCTGCATTGCGCGAAAATGGTTTCCCGGTGCGCAACGGCACTTCGCGTTTCGAGGCAACCGATCAGGGCAAGCGCGCCATCGGTACGGTGAATGGCAAAGATGTCGTGACAGTCGAGATCAAATCAAGCTCGGAGCCGTGCGATATTGCTTCCGGCTTGCTCAAGTATCCGACCATGGCAGCGAATAAACTGGTGGTGAACGAGATCCCGTACGTCGGCGATGTGTGCAAGGCCGAACCGGTGTCGGTGACCGTCACCGCGCCTGAGAACGATCCGTTCGCCGCATTCAAGCCGGTTAAAACACTGTGGGCGGTCGAGTTCAAGAATGCTGCGTTCTCGTTCAATCGTCCGGTCGCGGCGAAATAGGCACGCAAACGCGTCGCGTGGTACTTAAAGTTGCGGTAGTCCCATTCGCCCTTGATGACGTGACATGACGTTTTCGTGTGCGCGGTTGTTTGGCGGGTGGGAACCTTTCCGGACGACGAAAGAATGACTGGGGTCAGGTCTCAATGCTGTTCGCTTAAGCTCGTTCACCCTGAGCCTGTCGAAGGGTGAATGGGCTTCGACAAACTCAGCCCGAACGGCTAACCGAACAGTATTGAGACCTGACCCTGATGTTTCGCCGGCATAGCCAAAGGATTACCGAGTTGAATTTTGCGCGCTTCGCGATATCAGTATCACCGCCTCAACCCAGCAGCACGCCGATCAGCAGCGCCAAGCAGAGCACACACCCCGCAAGCGGCACGCCTATTGGCACAGTAAACACAGCGCGAGGCATAGGTTCAGACTTTCGCTTGATCTGCACTAACGCGGCATTGACGAACGCGAAGATGATGAACGTCAGACGCGAAATCGTTTCGGCAATACCTTCCAGCGGAAACACGAGCGCCAGGACCAGAACTGCGCCGACAACTAAAGCGGTCGCTTTCAGCGGCGTTCGCGTCAGCGCGCTAACGCTGGCAAGCGCGGACGGCAACAGGCCCCGATCGGCCATACCAAAGATCACCTGGGTGACATCACCATCAGTGCGATGATGCGGTTGATGGTGGCGACGATGGCGATCGCGCTGATCGCGACTGGCGAGGCTCCGGTGACGCGTTCGAATACCAGGCTCAATGGCGCGCTGGCGCTAGCAAGCTCGTCTTGAGGAACCGAGA
>JANMJR010000502.1:0-2939 GCA_031371465.1 Pseudomonadota bacterium | reverse complement strand
GGTGTATTGCAAGCCAACGTATTGCAGCGCGTTATGAAAACCCGTTCCCAGGAGACCCATAACCAGCAAGGGTTTCCAGGCAGCCTTGATGATCGGCCATTGGCGTATCGCATGGGGAAGGGCGAGTGCCGTGAGCACGGTCATGGCGATGGCCCAACGCCAAAAGGCAAAGGCCATGGGTGGAATTTCGTCACGCAGCCCGCGGCCGAACACTTGGTTGAGCGCCCAGAATAGGGAGCTTAACGATAGTAGGAGGTAGGGGGATTTGAAAATATTTTTTGTTTGTTGCATGACAATTTTCTACTTGTCATCCTGAGGGCAACGCCCGAAGGATCTGCTTTTTTCTGCGCCTAAGAAAAGCAGATCCTTCGCGTTGCTCAGGATGACAGGTGTTTAAACGTAGGCGGGACCTTCGATGACCGGATGCTTCGTTAAGAATTCTTCGTCGACTTCCAAGCCAATGCCGGGCCTGTCAAGCGGCAACACCGTGCCGTCCTTGCTCAATTGATAGGGAGTCGATACCAGCTCATCGCGGAACAAATTATTCTTCGACACGTCCGCTTCGAAATAGCCGCCGTTGTCGATGGCGGCGAGGAAATGAATCGAGGCCGCCATGTTAAGCCCGGTCATTGAGGTGTGCGGATGGATGGGCAGTTTCCATGTCGAGGCAAGCGCAGCGATACGCAACGCTTCGGTGATGCCGCCGGTTTTCGACAGATCGGGTTGGAATATTGTGATGGCGCCGTCTTCAATCACTCGACTAAACTCGAAGCGCGTGTAGTGATTTTCACCGGCGGCGAGGGGAATGCCCCCGAGTAGTTTTGCTTCTTGGTAGCTGCGATAGTCATGGGGCGCGAAAGGCTCTTCGAGCCAGCCGACGCGATTTTCAACAAAGCCCGGCATGATGGCCCGCACCTGATTGAGGTTATAGGCGACATTCACGTCGGTCAGAATGTCGATATCGTTGCCAAACGCTTTGCGAATCGCGGCAACGCGCGCCAGATCATTCGCCGGTGTATCGCCGACGCGCAGCTTCAATGCCTTGTAGCCCGCTTCGATGTGCGGCCGCGCTTCGTCGATTAAAGCTGTCGGCTCTTGGTAGCCCAGCGACACGCCACCCGCGTAGGCAGGGATGGCGCGGCGCGAGCCGCCGAGCAGCTTATACAGCGGCCAACCGCAAGCTTTACCTTTGATGTCCCAGCACGCCATATCGAGGCCGCTCATGGCCAGACAAGTCGCCGCGCCCAAGCCGTGGCTCGCAAGCTGTGCCTTGTAAATTTTCGACCACATGCCGCTGGTGTCCGTGGCATCCATGCCGACGACCAAACGCTTCAACGTGTTGTTCACGAGATGCGCGATGGTTCCCGGCGCGCGGCCATGATGGGATTCGCCGTAGCCAATTAGCCCGCTTTCCGTGGTGACTTTGACGATCACCGCGTCGCGTTTTACCGTGCGGCCGACGCCGAGGGTGACGCCGTCTTTTACTGGGAACGAGGTTGGGAAAGCTTGTACGTCGAGGATTTTGTGGTCGGTCATGATGATTCGATTGCGGTTATCAATATTGAAAACATTTCCACCTGTCATTCCCGTGAATTCGGGGAATCCATACTGAAGTGGCAGTTGAGATGCCCAATGGATTCTCCGCCTTCGCGGGAATGACAGAGTCCAGGTTGTCGTCCTAGTTTGTGGTCTTAAATTTTGCCAGCAACGCCTCCGCTCCACGCGCGAGCAAACCAATGTCGGAACCCACGGCGACGAATAAACATCCGGCGTCGAGCCATTTTCTTGCGTCCGCTTCCGTAGCCATGACGATACCCGCCGCCTTGCCGGCTTTGTTGATGTGCGCGACGCCATCGGCAATCGCCGCTTGTACTTCGGGATGATTCGGATTGGTGAGATGACCAAAATCCGCCGCGAGATCTTGCGGGCCGATGAACACGCCATCCACACCGGGCGTGGCGGCGATGGCGTCGAGCTGCGCCAATGCGCTACGCGTTTCCACTTGCACCAACACACAAATTTGCGCGTTGGCGTTCTTGTGATAATCCTTGACGCGGCCGAAGCGATTGGCGCGCACCGTCGTCGCGACACCGCGCGTGCCCTCTGGCGGATAGCGGCATGCGGCAACCGCGAGCCGCGCTTCCTCGGCATTTTGCACAAACGGAATCAACACCGTTTGCACGCCGATATCCAAGGTGCGTTTCAGGATCACCGCATCGTTCCACGGCACGCGCACTATGGGCGTGGTGTTCGATTCCATCATCGCCTGCAGTTGCATGTGCACCATCGGCACTTCGTTTGGCGAATGCTCGGTATCGAGCAGGATCCAGTCAAACCCCGCGCCGGCTATGACTTCCGTGGCATAGTGGCTGGAGAGGCTCGCCCAGAGCCCGATTTGCGGCTGCTTGGCTTGCAGGCCTTGCTTGAAGCGGTTGATGGGGTGGTTCATTTTAACATTCCTTCGCACAAATCCCTTCCTCTTCAAGGGGAAGGTTAGGATGGGGATGGGTTTCTAGCGCTCGAAATATTGCCTCTTTAACACTCTCAAATTCGTTCATGACTTCATTATTCCAAAATCGCATTACGCGAAATCCAGCTTTTTCCAACACCCTCGTTCTTTGTGCATCTTTTTCGCTTAACTCAAAATGTTGAGAACCATCAATTTCGATGACGAGTTTTTCTTCAAGGCAAACAAAATCCAGAATAAAATTATCGAACGGATGTTGGCGCCGAAATTTATATCCATTCATTTGACCTAGGCGCAATGCTGACCACAACTTGCGCTCCGCGATGGTCAAATTTTTACGCAAAGTTCTTTGTAGTTTTTTTGTTTGAATTATTTTGTTTGTTTGGCCCAGCATATTAGACCCATCCCTAACCTGTCCTTCCCCTTGAAGGGGAAGGAACGTTCTAACGATTTCCTAGTGAATTTCAGGTTC
>JANMJR010000480.1:0-3530 GCA_031371465.1 Pseudomonadota bacterium | reverse complement strand
CTGCAGGATGAAGGCGTCGCTCTGTTCCAGGGTTATCTGTTTGCTAAGCCCGGCTTTCAGCATCTTCCCAAGGTTTCTCCCGATATCCTTGCCCTGGTAAAGCCGCGCCGTACCGGCGACCGGCGGCGCAGGCCTGGCTAGCCCGAGTCGGGCGCCCTACGTCGGCTCGAATTCGAAACTCGTGTCGTGTTTCGCACTTAGCGGGACCGACACGAACAAGCCATCACTGCATTTGCTAAAATGAACGAAACACCAATCAGTAACGAATCGCGTTAGTTCCTTTCCCAAAGGAAATTTCATGCCCACAATCTTCACGCCAGACCAACTCAGCACTTACCAGCGCGACGGCTTCGTAATGATTCGTTCGCTGTTCGACTTGGAGGAAATCGGCATTTTGCGCCAGGCGATCGAGCGCGATCCACAATTGCGTGAAAGCCTTTATGATCGCAAGGATTCCGAAGGCAAAGCCACGCGTATGGCGACCTGGAATCATCCCGGCGACAGCGTCTATGGCCTGGCGGCGCGCTCGCAGCGGGTGGTGGATACGATGGAAGACATGCTCGGCGGCGAGGTGTATCACTATCATTCAAAACTCACGGCGAAGGAACCGCGTGTCGGCGGCGCCTGGGAATGGCATCAGGATTACGGTTATTGGTATCACAATGGCTGTGTCTACCCCTACATGGCCAGTGTGATGCTGGCGCTGGATCATTCAACGCGCGAAAACGGTTGTTTGCAAGTATTGCGCGGGTCACACCATGCGGGGCGCGTCGATCATGGCGTGTTGCCCGGCGAGCAAGTCGGCGCCGATCCACGCCGTGTCGAACAAATGCTCAAGCAACTCGAACTCGTTTACGCGGAAATGGCGCCCGGCGACGGCTTGTTTTTTCACAGCAACGTGATGCATCGCTCCGATCAAAACCGCTCGGAGAATCGTCGCTGGACCGTGCTGTTCTGTTACAACGCGGCGCGCAATGATCCCTATCTCGAACATCATCATCCGCGCTACACGCCGTTGATTAAGGCGCCGGACGATGCGGTGAAAAATGCCGGATTGAAATTTGCCGATGCCGAAGAAAGTTATTTCCGCAAAACGTTTTCCAATCCGCCGGAACTTACCAAACGGTTTTGACGTGGCAGAATCTACTTTCCCCATTGCGATCGCTGCGAAAGACGCCGCCCCGCGCACCAAGCCTTCCAACTACCCGGAACCGTTCGCTTCGCGCATGGCCGGTCGGGAAAAGCGCCCGCTCGGCGATCTCTTCGGCCTCGCCAATTTCGGCGTGAATCTCACCACGCTTGCGCCCGGCGCGGTGTCGTCGTTGCGCCATATGCATTCCAAGCAAGACGAATTCATTTACATTTTGGAAGGGAATCCGACGTTGGTGACTAACGCCGGGCAAACGCCGCTATCGCCGGGCATGTGCGCCGGATTTAAAGCAGCTAACGGTGACGCCCATCATTTGATCAACCAAACCAACGGATCCGTAACCTATCTTGAAATCGGCGACCGCAGCGCTGGCGACGTTGGCAGTTATCCGGACGACGACATTGTCGCGGTCTTAGTCGATGGAAAATGGTGCTTCACCCATAAAGATGGGCGCTCATACTAACGCGATCGCCTATCCCTCATCGTCGTTCCCGCGATGGCGGGAATCCATACTGCTTAGGGATTTTCCGACGCCAAATGGATTCCCGCCTTCGCGGGAATGACAGGAATTAAGAGCATAAGTTATGCAATACACTTCGAAAATTTTGTGGAACCGCAACGGCGCACTCTTCAGCGACAATCGTTATAGTCGCAAACACCTGTGGCAATTCGATGGCGGCGTTGAAGTGCCGGCGTCGAGTTCGCCGCAAGTCGTACGCTTGCCACTTTCGGAGGCGGCCGCAGTCGATCCTGAAGAAGCGTTTGTCGCATCGCTTGCGAGTTGTCATATGTTGTGGTTTCTCGATATCGCCGCGCGCGGTGGCTTTATCATCGATTCCTATGTTGATGATGCCGTCGGCACGCTAGCGAAAAATAGCGATGGCAAGTTCGCGATGACTATTGTCACGCTGAAGCCGCACGTGATTTTTTCCGGCGATATACGTCCGTCCCACGAAGACATCCAACACATGCATCACAAAGCCCATGACGAATGCTTCATCGCGACGTCGGTGAAATCCGACGTTCGTTGTGAGCCGGTTTTCGACTAAAAAAGTGTTTTCGCTTAATGTCATTCCGAGCGTAGCGAAGAATCTGCTTTCCCCGAAATACCCAATATTAGTCCCGAGCAGTTTCCGGTAAAATTCCCCTTTAAGTCACCAAGCCACGCTATTTTCATGCCCTCCGATATCGAAATCGCCCAGAAAGCTACACTCCGCCGTGTCGTCGAACTCGCCAAAGATCGCCTCGGCATTCCCGAAGATGCGCTTGAGCCTTACGGTCATTACAAAGCCAAAATCTCCCTCGACTATCTCGATTCGCTAAAGGACAAACCAAACGGAAAACTCATTCTCGTCACGGCCATCAGCCCCACGCCGGCGGGTGAAGGTAAGACCACGACGACCGTCGGCCTTGGCGATGCGTTAAATCGCATCGGAAAAAAAGCCGTGGTGTGTTTGCGCGAGCCGAGTTTGGGCCCGGTGTTCGGCATGAAGGGCGGCGCAGCAGGCGGCGGCTATGCGCAAATCGTGCCGATGGAAGACATCAACCTGCACTTCACCGGCGACTTCAACGCCATTGCATTGGCGAACAACCTCCTCGCCGCGCTGCTCGATAATCATATCCATCACGGTAACGCGCTCAACATCGACGTGCGCCGCATCACCTGGAAACGCGTAGTGGATATGAACGATCGCGCATTGCGCGACATCGTCGTTTCCCTCGGCGGGCCGGGCAACGGCTACCCGCGCCAGGACGGTTTTGACATCGTCGTTGCCTCAGAGGTCATGGCGATTTTCTGCCTCGCGACTTCGATCAAGGATTTGAAAGTGCGGCTCAGCAACATCGTCGTCGCCTATACGAAAGATCAAAAACCGGTGCGCGCCCGCGACCTGAATGCCCATGGCGCCATGACGGTGTTGCTCAAAGATGCACTAAAGCCGAACTTGGCGCAGACTTTGGAAAACAATCCCGCCTTTATTCACGGCGGCCCGTTCGCCAATATCGCCCACGGCTGTAACACGGTGATCGCCACCCAAGCTTCGCTCAAGCTCGGTGACTACGTTGTGACGGAAGCGGGTTTTGGCGCTGATCTCGGCGCGGAAAAATTCGTTGATATCAAGTGCAGAAAATCCGGCTTGCGGCCCGATGCTTGCGTAATTGTCGCGACTATCCGTGCGCTGAAATACCACGGTGGCGTGGACTTAAAAAACCTCAACACGGAAGATTTGACCGCGCTGGAGAAAGGTCTAACCAACTTGGAGCGCCACGTCAAAAACGTCACACAGCATTTTGGCCTGCCCTGCGTGGTGTCGATCAATCATTTCACTAACGACACTGACAGCGAAGTGCAATTGCTTAAGGACAAGTTAGCGCAACTCGG
>JANMJR010000443.1:0-2548 GCA_031371465.1 Pseudomonadota bacterium | reverse complement strand
AAAAAAAAATCAGGTCAACGCGTTGGTGAAAATCCTTGCGGATTTTTGCGCGTCGACCATCGCCTATTTTTTCATCGGCTACGCGGTCGCTTATGGCGTGAATTTCTTTTCTAGCGCAGAAACGCTGGCGGCGAAGAACGGCTACGAGCTGGTTAAGTTTTTCTTCTTGCTGACCTTCGCTGCGGCGATTCCCGCCATCGTCTCCGGTGGCATTGCCGAGCGCGCCAAATTTTATCCGCAATTGGCGGCGTCATTTCTGCTGGTCGGCTTTGTTTATCCGTTCTTCGAGGGTATCGCCTGGAATAATCACTACGGCATTCAGGATTGGCTAACGGTCACATTCGGCGCGCCGTTCCACGATTTCGCCGGGTCCGTTGTGGTGCACGCGGTGGGCGGTTGGATCGGCCTGGTCGCGGTGATTCTCCTCGGGGCGCGCCACGGCCGCTATACCAAAGATGGCCGCATCTCGGCGCATCCGCCATCGAGCATTCCCTTCCTTGCCGTCGGCGCATGGACCTTGGCCGTGGGCTGGTTCGGCTTTAATGTTATGTCAGGGCAAAGAATCGAAAACATTTCGGGTCTGGTCGCGGTCAATTCGCTGATGGCCATGGTCGGCGGCACCCTCGCCGCACTGGCGGCGGGCAAGAACGATCCGGGCTTCGTGCATAACGGGCCACTGGCGGGCCTGGTCGCCGTGTGCGCCGGCTCTGACGTCATGCATCCGCTCGGCGCGTTGGCCACCGGCGGTATCGCCGGCGCGATGTTTGTCTACATGTTCACGCTGACACAAAATCGTTGGAAGATTGATGACGTGCTCGGCGTGTGGCCGCTGCACGGTTTGTGCGGCGCCCTCGGCGGTATCGCCTGCGGCATTTTCGGTAGTAAAGCCTTAGGAGGCCTCGGTGGCGTCAGCTTCATGTCGCAACTCATCGGCACGCTGATGGGCATTGCCATCGCCGTGGCCGGTGGTTTGATTGTCTACGGCGGCATCAAAGCGCTAGTTGGGTTACGCCTGGATCAAGAAGACGAATTCATCGGCGCTGATTTGTCGATCCATAAAATCTCGGCGACACCCGAGGGGGAATAGCGCAACAAAATTGACATGCGCGTAAGCAAGAAATAATTGTCGCGACTAACCTCCAACTAAATTGGAGGTGGCCATGCCCAAAACCGGAAACATCCTCGCAGGCACTGTTTTAGCTGCTCTCATTTCCGCGAACGCCTTCGCCGCCGGCCAATGCAGCGCCAAGAGCGGCGACGAAACCGCCGCGCTGTTGGAGCTTTACACCTCGGAAGGTTGCAGCAGTTGCCCGCCCGCCGATAAGTGGGTCAGCAGCCTCGCGCCGGGCGGCTTCAAGGCGAATCAGATCGTTCCGCTGGCTTTCCACGTTGACTACTGGGATTACATCGGCTGGTCCGACCGCTTTGCCAACAAGGAATTCAGTGGTCGCCATCGCGTCCTGGCGCGCGCGAATGGATCGGGCACGGTGTACACACCACAAGTCTTCGTCAGCGGGAAAGACATTCGCCTGGCCTTCAGCAATGTCAAACTCAACTCTACCCTCAAAGCAATTAACAGCGCCAAACCCCGCGCCGATATTGGCTTGCAGCTCGACGCTTCATCGGGTTTGCTTGGCTTAAGCGCTTCGGCCAGCCTTGTTAGTCCAGCGGACGACGCGCAAGCCTACCTTGCGGTGTACGAAAATAATCTCTTCAGCAACGTCAAAGCCGGCGAGAATCGCGGCGTGAAATTAGAGCACGATTATGTCGTTCGCGAACTCATCGGCCCGTTGAAATTCGATCGCCAAGGCAAGCTGGAGATCAAGCAATCGATCGCCGTGCAATCGGACTGGAAACTCAAAGACCTCGGCATCGCGGCTTTTGTGCAGCGGCGCGACAGCGGTGAAACCTTGCAGGCGTTGCAGTTGCCGGCTTGCATGTAAAACCGCACCACTGTCATTGCGAGGAGCGTAGTTTGCGACGAAGCAATCTCGTTTTTCGCGGCGGTAAAATCGAGATTGCTTCGTCGCTGCGCTCCTCGCAATGACAAACGGAGTTGTTATAGATGCCTGTAGCGCCGCGCCAATATTGGCTCTCAGGCCTATTCCCGCCCGAGCAACGGATCGTCTTTGCGATGTTGGCGCACGCCAAGGTAGGACAGCAGCGCGAGCGCGACGCCGATGAGTAACATGCCTTGAATCTCGTGGGGCGCGGGATATTCGCCCAATTGCAGCGCCGCGCCGATAACCGTGATGACGGGAATGGCCAAGGTGCTCAAACTCGCCGTGCCCGCCGGGAGCACATCTAAAATGTACAGCCATATCACCCAACCCAGCGCTGTTGCAACGAAGCCGCTAAAAAACAAACACGCGATGAGCACCCAACCCCATTGTATCGGCGGCGCGGGCGTCGCCCAGGCCACGACGATGAGCGGCACTGCGCCAATCACAAGCTGCCACACGGTCATGGAAAACACATCAAGTTCGTGATTTTTTGCGTAACGCTTGATCAAAATCGACGTGATGGCCCAAATGACGCCGGCGCTCAC
>JANMJR010000407.1:0-7561 GCA_031371465.1 Pseudomonadota bacterium | reverse complement strand
AGGCTAAACGCCAGATGCGGGCGGATCTGACGAAAAATGCCGCCAGACTGCGTCAATTGAATTTCATTTTTCTTATTTTTTTGCTGACCGAGCCACCACCCGATGCCCCAAACGCTTAGGTAGATGATTGTCGATATCAGCCAGTAGCGAAAATTTAATAGATAAACCTGTGCAAGCTCGTATTCGTACCACAGCCAAATGCTCCCACAGAAACCGGAAATCATGAGCGGCGCGACCACTCGGTTCAGCACACAGCCCTGCTCCTGGCAATACAGCCAATGTTGCTGATTGCGCGGATGGGCGACCAAGGAAATGTTTAAGGAGATGAAAAATACCGCAACCAAAAATGCCATCAGCGCGATCCCACCAAACCAAAACGCGAAATCGGGCGTATAAAGTTCGTCGGTTTGCGCTAGGTTGCTGTATTGGGTGACCAGCCACAATAACAGGCGCGGCACAAGCATAACGAAGCTAATGCCGGCGACCAGTATCGCCATGTTCAGCACGACGTTGCGCACGTAGGTGGCGATGACTGCCCAGGTATCCGCGCCGAACAGGCCGACTTGAGGCGTCAAATAATTGCTGTGCTGGCGCAGAAACTTAATTTGGTCCGGTTCGGTTTTGTCGGCTGTTTGCCGTTGCTCGATCGCAAGCTTTGCTTCGACTGCGCCGATATCGCCGCGCTCCTCGTGGATCCATTTCGATAGCCAACTGCCGATGTATCCGCCGCCGGAAACCGTCGAGAGATAGTGAAACTCGCGCAGCAATTGTTTTTCCGCCAAGGCCTGCGAAATACCGAGGTTGAAAGTCGCGCTGCGGATTCCACCACCGGAAAATGCCAAGCCGAATAACTGGTTCTTGTGGGCTCGGGCGATGACCTCGCTTTCCGCCGCCGGGCGCGGGTCGGCCTTGTCCGGGATGACGTCGCTGCCTTCTTCGTCCAAGGCATCGAGCTCCCACTGGAACACTTCGGAGAAAATGGTTCCAGATTCTTGATTCAGTTGCCACCAGGTGCGATCGTCGCAAAATCCGTCGGTGCGCGGGAGTTTATGCTTGTGTTGAAACGCAATGAGCGCCGTGACGGTTGCGTTGTCGTAGCGGCCATGTTGTCCGCCGCGGTAGTGCCCCGAGCGACTAAGCTTGCGTTGAATTGCGATGACTTTGTCTTGTTTGGCGCGATCCGGCGGTTCGCCTTGATCCGGTGTAATGAGGGCGTTCTGGACGATTTTCAGCGCTGTGGCCGGATCGCGAATCCCGCTCGGGAGCAAGTGATAGCGTGTTTGAAATTCGCGAATCGCCGGGATAATAAAAGGATTGAAACTGCCGTCGACGAAGCCCTTGTAATGGCCCAGAAAATACAGCTTACTTTGCAGTGTTTCGATCTGGTTCGACAGCGCGCGGCGCGTCGCAAAGTCGAGGATTCCGCTCGTGGCGATATGTTCACTGGCTTGAAAAGCGCGCAGTGCTTTTTCTAGTTCTTCCACACTGGAACGCGCCCCATCGTCCGGCAAAAAGCCCAAGCAGCGCAGTGCGCCCAGGCGCAGGCTCAGATGGTCTTGCAATGCACGGGAGGTCGTTTCGTCAAACGTACCCGGCGCCATGTTTGTCGAGTTCGATTCGGGATCGGCAGAGGCGGGTATTCGCTCTGCTTGAAAATCGGCGACCGCTGTTGCCGTGGCTGTGTCGAAATCGCCACTAACATCGCCGAGAAAGTAGCCGAGGACTTTTAACTGGCTTTGTAGTTCGCGCACGGGATCGCCGCGCGATCCGATCATTAACGTGTCCATGGATAAATCTTGTCCTCTCAAGATTCGCAGCCAGCAGCGGAATAGCCGCTAACCCACGTGCATTATGGGCACGCGTTGCTCAACCTCGCAATAGAGCAAAAGGACTAGGCCAAAAGTAATAGCGCGCAGGCGCACCACGCGGCGCCCAGCAAATCAAGGGTCTACGCGAATCGATTTGCCGCAGCGCCGCGAATCAAGGTGCCGACACCCTCGTCGGTGAGGACTTCGAGCAACAGCGCGTGTTCGACGCGCCCGTCGATAATGTGCGCCGTCTTAACGCCGTTGCGTACCGCGTCCAGCGCGGTTTCAATCTTTGGCAACATGCCGCCGTAAATTGTGCCGTCGGCGATCAGTTCGTCGACGCGAGCGCTGGTCAAGCCCGTGAGGACATTGCCTTGTTTGTCCATCACGCCGGCGATGTTGGTCAGCAGAATAAGTTTCTCCGCTTGCAGGGTGATGGCGAGTTTGCCGGCGACGGGGTCCGCATTAATGTTATAGATTTCGCCGTTCTCGCCGACGCCGATCGGCGCGATTACCGGAATGAAGTCGCGCGTATCGAGCAGCGAAATCAGCTCCGGATCGATCGACACCACTTCGCCAACGAGGCCGATGTCGACCAGCTCGTCTTTTTTATCCTTATTTTTGACCAGCATTTTTTTGGCGCGAATCATGCCGCCGTCTTTACCGTTCAGGCCCACCGCTTTGCCGCCGTGCTTGTTGATCAGGCTGACGATTTCCTGATTCACCAAGCCGCCGAGCACCATCTCGACCACGTCGAGGGTTTCTTCGTCGGTGACGCGCATGCCTTGAATGAATTCGCTTTGCTTGCCGACGCGGGCGAGCAACTGGCCGATCTGCGGCCCGCCGCCGTGCACCACGACCGGATTCATGCCGACCAGTTTCAGCAATACGATATCGCGCGCGAAGCTGTCTTTAAGCTTCTCGTCGGTCATGGCGTTGCCGCCGTATTTGATGACGATATTACGGTCGTGGAAACGCTGAATGTAGGGCAGCGCTTCGCCGAGGATACGCGCTTTCTCGGTCGCAGTCGTCAGTATCGAGGACATGGGTAGCCTGTGTCGGAAATGAGCCGTTATTTTACACAGGGAAAACAGTGGAACAAAAAACTTTTCGGCTTGCCATCGGGTGTTCCACGGTTCAGGGCGCCTTGCCAGAAGGCGCTCCCTGCTTGCTCTTTGGCTAAGGATGCTCTGAGAGGCACTATCCATGCGTCTCCTCGCGTGCTTATAGCAAGGGTTCTGGAGCATGAGCTTGCTCGCCGCCCAAAACCTATCCCATAGTTCGAACAGAAACAATCTGGCGCCGCGATGCGACAGCCACGCTGGCGTAGATCGAGCGCCACGGTGAAACTAACAAGGCGCCCTTATGAAAATTGAATATGCCGTTATGTTTGGAAGACTTCGTTGTGTCGTGTGTTTTTCCTGGGTGCTGGGTCTGATGGCCTCATGTGGTGGCGGTGGCGGTGGGGGTGGCGGGTCGGGTGGCGCGGTCGATACCACCGCGCCAAGCGTCGCCTCAGCGATGCCGGCGAGCGGCAGCTCCGGGGCGAGCCGGATTGCGGATCTGCGCGTGACCTTGTCCGAGGCAGCCAATGCATCGACCGTCAGCAGCGCCAACGTCCGCCTCATCGGCGAAAATCTCGAAGGGCTCGATCCGAGTGTCGGCGCCGACGTCAGTTATGACGCGGCGTCGAACACCGTCGTGGTCAATCCCCGCCAGCCTTTGTTATCTAACGCAAGCTATACGCTGACCCTCGCGGGCGTGCAAGATAACGCCGGTAACAATCTCCTCCGCACCGTGATCGCGTTCAAGACATTGATCAATCCGACGCTACGGCAAGTGTTTTATTCGGCCGGATATATAAGTTACTACTATGTGCGGCTCTATAACGATAAGGGCAACCAAACCAGCTTCGTTCGCTACGCTGGGATCGGTCCCGATAATGCGAGCGGCCAATTAACACGCGTCGATTACTTCGGTGGTGCGGGTGAGGGCAATGTTTGGTTTACCGGCGATGACGACGTGAGTTCGCACAGCACGACGAGCTACGATAGCAATGGCAATGCGACGCGTACCATTTCCTATCTAGGCGCCGGCGCCGACGGTGTTTTGTTCATCGCGGATGACCCGGTAAGTCGCTACGGCGATACCGCTTACGAGACTTATGGCAATCGTACCCGTTACACCGAGTACCGCGGCGCCGGGGCCGATGGAAATTGATTTAGCAGCGACGATGCGGTTTCATTTGATCAAACGAACGATCCCAACAAATGAGCCGCGCCACGCTGCCGATCCCACTTGCCTTGCGGCAAGGAATGCCTGCAGAGACACTTGCAGACCGGCTCTCCAGGTATGTCAAACAGAAACGCGGCCGCGCTTTCGCGACGACCGCGTTTTCTTTATACCTGATTTCAGTTAGGCAACCGCTACCAATTTTGCTTTAGCGACGGCTTTTTTGGGCAGCGCCAATTCCAGCACGCCGTTGTCGTATTTCGCCGAGGCGGCCGCTTCGTCTACTTCTTGCGTCAGCGTGAAGCTGCGCGAGACTTTGCCGTAGTAGCGTTCGGATCGGAGTACGCGTTCGCCATCCTTCACGTCCTTCTCGTTCTTGGTTTCGGCGCTGATTGAAACTTGGTTTCCGTCGATCTCGATCTTGATGTCGTCTTTCTTAACGCCTGGCATATCGGCATGAACGATATAAGCGTTTTCGTTTTCGCTTACGTCCAGGCGAATCGGCGCAACAACATCGCGCGTGGTCACGGCGACCGGCCGAAAAATGTTCCGAACCAAGTTGTCGAACTGATCATCTAATGCTTCCCAACGCAACACATTTCCCATCATCATTCCTTTATGTCTCAATGAACGCGGCATGTCACCGCTATGTTCCAAACATAAGGGTGGTCAGTTTGCTTTCAAGCCCGCGACAAAAAAGATATTTACTTCTGTGATGCTACCGTGACACTTCGCATCCAGACTTGACTTTTGCGGCATGAATATATTTTGCCGGGGTTGTCAGTTTTGCTCGGATACCCCGGTCTTATCCGTTATGTGGGAAAAAACAAACTGTGATGCTGTTCCAAAAAACCCAAAGTAGCTTCGAGACGATGGTCCATGCCCACTCCGGTGATTTGTATCGCTTTGCCTATTGGCTGTGCCGCGATCGCAATGTCGCCGAAGACCTGGTGCAGGAGACTTTCGCTCGCGCCTGGGCTAAGTGGCAGGACGTGCGCGATGAGAAGGCGGCAAAGGGTTGGCTGTTGACGATTTTGCATCACGAGCATGCACGGCTGTTTGAGAAGAAGCGCGTCGAGATTAGCGACGATGACTTGGATGATTTGATGGTGGCAGCAGAAACCGACGTGGTGGGCGAACTGGAAATGCGCGATGCGTTGTGGAAATTGCCGGAAGGTTATCGCGAGCCGCTGTTGCTGCAAGTGTTGGGCGGCTTCACCTGTGCGGAAATCGCGCGCATGTTGAATTTTTCGGAAATGAACGTGATGCAACGCCTCACCCGTGCACGCCAAGCACTACGCAAAATAATGGAACCGGATTCACAGCGAAAAGCGAGTAAATCATGAACTGCTTACAATTTCGCCGAATCAAATTGGCTACGCCGCGGCAGATGCCGAACGATGCAGCCGTTCATGCACTGGAATGTCCAGGCTGCGCCGAGTTTGCGCGCGACATCGATCGCATTGAAAGCCGGCTTGAGGTTGCGGTTAACATTCCCGTCGATGGGACGCTGGCGCAGCGGATTGTCTTAGACCAGAAGCTCAAAGGCGGGCGCCGCACGCGTCTCTACGCGATGGCCGCGAGTGTGTTGGTAGTTTGCGTGGCGGCCGTCGGAATCGGTTATCGCCAGCTCGCGCCGGATACCAGCGTGCTGCGGGCGTCGGTGGATCACGTGATGCACGAGCCCAACGCCTTTGAATCGAAGCAAGCGGTAAGCAAAAACGATTTGAAATTGGCGTTAGCCAATTCCGGCGCCGAACTTAAGCAGGATTTCGCCAATGCGGTGATTTATTTGCACGATTGCCCCGTCCCTGGCGGTATCGGTAAGCACATCGTCTGGGAAACGCCACGCGGCAAGGTGACGCTCATCACCATGCCGAATCAAACGGTCTACTGGCGCGCGGAAGGGGAGTACAAAGGCTTGATCACGGCGTTGCGGCCGGCGGGACGCGGTAGTTTCGCCATCGTCGCCGAAAACGAAGCTGCGCTACATACCGCTGAGGCCATGTTGGATCAGCACATACTCTGGAGAAGTTAGCATGGCAAAAAAAGCCTTGTTTCATAGCAACGATTTGCAATCCTTGACAGGCTACTTGCATCGCTTCGCGCTGATGAAGTTGCGCGACGACGACCTGGCGCGCGACGCGGTGCAAGACACCTTGGTCGCCGCCCTGGAGAACCGCGCCAGCTTCGCCGGTAAGTCAACCTTGAAAACTTGGTTGACGGCGATACTCAAATTCAAGATTATCGATCTGATCCGTCAGCAGGCGCGCGAACCGGCCTTCTCTCTGATTTCGGCAAGCGATGCGGAAGATATTGAAGACTGGCTCGAGGGCGAAACCAGCCCCTTTACCCAGGCCGCGCCCGTGTGGGAACGGCCGGAAGCGGCGTTGGAGGAAAAGGAATTCTGGTGCATATTCGAAGCCGGGCTGGCATTGTTGTCGGTCAAGATGCAACAGGTTTTCGTTATGCGCGATGTGCTCGGCCACAGCACCGAAGAGATCTGTAAGGAATTTAAGATCACCGAGACGAATTGCTGGGTTATTTTGCACCGCGCCCGCATGGGCATGCGACAATATCTGAATGAAAACTGGTTTAGCTCGACGGGCTCTAAATGCGGCGAAACTGTCGACCGACTGCTGGAAAGTATCCCAACTACAGTCCCAAGCGCTCGAGCGCGAACTTACTTGCGAGGAAATCGGTCTACTACAACCGCATGTCGCGCGTTGTGACAGCTGCCGCGCGCGCTGCGACGAGCTGCGTTTCGTTCACAGCGCCGCGCGGCGCTATGGGTTGGAATTGATTCGTAAAGCAGTTAAGACCTGATTCGTGCGCCGGTTTGCTCGGCATTGTTAAACCTATTTTTGAAAAGGACATTCCATGAAAACATCTAATTTGTTGATTCATTCCGCCATCGCCAGCTTGATCGCCGTTTCCTCGCTCGCCGCGACGCAAGCAGTAGCCGCCGAAGGCAAGGATAAGTGTTACGGCGTTGCCAAAAAAGGCCAGAACGATTGCGGCACCGCAGAGCATTCCTGTGCGACCGAAGCCAAGGCCGACAATCTGCCGCACGAGTGGAAGTATGTTGCCAAGGGCACTTGCGAAAAAATTGGTGGCCAGCTCGCCGCGGCCAGCGACAAAAATAAAGAACCGATGAAATAATCGTCTGCGCGCGCTGAGAATGAACACCACTTCGCTCAGCGCGCGATCCGCAAGCCCGATCCCGGCGACGGTTGGAATCGGGCTGCGCACACCGCATTATCGCGAACTTCTGGAAAGCCTTCCGCCGATCGGTTGGTTCGAAGTTCACAGCGAAAATTATTTCGGCGACGGTGGCCAACCGCTCTATTTTCTTGAGCGATTCCGGTCCCACTATCCATTGAGTTTGCACGGCGTCGGACTGTCGTTGGGTTCGACGGACCCGCTCAATTCAACCCATCTACGCAAACTAAAATCCTTAGTGGATCGATTTGAGCCGGGACTGGTTTCCGATCATCTGTGCTGGTCGTCGGTCGGTGGGC
>JANMJR010000351.1:0-2489 GCA_031371465.1 Pseudomonadota bacterium | reverse complement strand
CATCGGCTACGAGCACGCGCTGGGTGAAACCGCGAGTTGGTTCTTCGTACAAATACGCGACAACGCGAAGTTGTATGGTCGCCGTTGTCCCAAGTCCGGCCGAGTGCTGGTGCCGCCGCGCTCGTTTTCGGACCAGACTTTAGAGCCGACCACGGATTGGGTCGAGGTCGGGCCGGGCGGACGGATCGAAACCTTTACGATCGTTTATGAGCCATTCAAGACCCTGCCCGACCCGCCTTATGCTTTTGGCTTCGTGCTGCTCGATGGGGCCGATACCGCGCTGGGTGGTTACTTCCGCGGCATCGAACTATCCGACCCGGCCGCAGCGGCGCAACAACTCAAGATCGGCACGCGCGTCACGACACGTTACGCCGAGCAGCGCAGCGGCGATGTGCTCGACTTTTGGTTTGAGTTAGATGTAGATGTTAAGACTTGATCGAATAGATGGCGTCGGGACTTTTTCGAGCGACTGGCAAGCCTCGACCCAAAGCGGATGTAGCCGACAGTCTGCTATGGTAAGGTGCAATCGACCAAGTTACGCGCGCTTACGCCGCACGGGGCGATCACGAGCCAGTAGTTGATCTGCGTGGCTGCCTCGACTGCGCGTACCGTCGCTACTGCGGCGGGTAACGCTCAAACGCAGGCAGCTCTTGCACGCGCGCCATCCAACCGATACGTTCCGCGATTTGAATATGCGCGCGCGCCGGAACGGCATCGGGGTCATCATAAGTCCCACTCTGGATATCAATAATGCCAGGGAGTACCTCGGAATTGGTGTAAAACAGGCCTGTTCCGCAATTGGCACAAAAATGCCGCCGGCCATGTTCCGATGAATGGTAGATCTTCGGCGTGCCTTTTGTAACTTTGACCGCACATTCTTTATACATGGTCCAACCGACCATCGGCGCGCCGGCATGACGTCGGCAATCCTTGCAATGGCACAACGCGTGGGTGATCGCTTCGCCTTCCGCTTCGTAGCGGACGGCGCCACAATGACAACCGCCAGGAATCACCATTTCAACTCCTCATTTCACTTAGCTCCGACAGGCAGTATAACCAAAACTGGGAGGTGGGCAAAGCCGCCCCACTCTGTAACCTGTCTCGCGGCAAGAGGCTGCGCAGCCGATCAAGGGCCTTTATTGGGCGTACTGCTTAATGAAAGTTACCGAGTGAGTAAATACTGAACGTCGGCTTCATGCGCCCTCAAACTCGATTACTGAATGTCTCAAAATGGCCGTCGGTAGAACAACACTATTTTCCGTGAGCACGTAAGGAATTTCACCCTTTTGTATTCAACGAAATTTTTTCGAGGTGAGCGGGTACCCAAATCGAATGAAATGTTTACCGTGAGCCTCTATTCAAGTCAGACGTGGAGTGTGCCCGCAATTTTTGAATTCACGCGAATATTTCCGAGTTTTTACGATCGATAATTTTCAAGTTTTTCAACAGAATCGTCCGACTCGTCAGAATGGCGCGGCAATAATTGAGCGACAATTTTCGGTCTACTTGAGTCGTTAAAGAAACTTTGTCGGCGAAGCAATTCACACCTGCCGCCCAAGAAAAAATCGCGGCATCACACCCGCAGATAACAACGTCGGCATCATCGCGACAATACGCGAGTTCTTGCGTGGGAATGAGTAAGGCGGGCGTGGATTGTTTCGGCTGTGAAGTGGGGGTCATTTTAAACTATCGGCTTGGAATTTTTGTCCTTACGCGCCGTCCAAGCACGGTGCTTCCGCTAACGTGCTACTGCGAACGGTTGCGCGTACGATTTTTGTCCCTTAGAAACTCGATGATCTTCCACACCTCTTCATCCGACAGCTTGTCGCGAAAAGAAGTCATGCGTGTTCCGGTGCGGCCTTTCGTTATGGTGCGAAACAACATGTCGTCGGTGGGTTTGAAACGCCACACATCGTCGGTCAAATCCGGGCCCGTGCCGCCCTCGGCTTCCGGGCCGTGACAAGGAAAACAACCTGCCTTGCGAAACAATTCGTGCCCTTCCAGCGCCGCCTGGGCATCACTGGCGAAGGGATTGCGCAACTCCTCATCGGCAAACAGCGGGCGACCGGGCGCCAGCAGAGCGAACACAATCTGCAGCGCCAAGAAAACCAACTTTCGCGGCGTGGTACGCCCACGGCTAGAAAACACGCGTGCTCTCCATCGAAGTGGCAAAGGTATAGACGGCGAGATAACCGAATCCCGCCGTCCTGTGCCCTTGACTAGTTACCCAGCGCGAACACGTGCAGCGAGCCACCTTTTGGCATATCTTTAAGATGCGGCGCACCGCCGTCGCCTATGGTTGCCCAGCCGATCCAGCCGCCGAATCCTGATGGAACCGCCACGTACTGCTTGCCGCCAACGGCGTAGCTGATCGGCCCGCCGACGATGCCGGAGCCGACGCGATGCTTCCACAACTGGGCGCCGTTTTTCGCGTTCAGCGCCATGAACTCGCCTTCCGGCGTGCCGGCGAACACCAGGTTGCCGCCGGT
>JANMJR010000318.1:0-15679 GCA_031371465.1 Pseudomonadota bacterium | reverse complement strand
GGCGGCGGTAATCAAGCGCTGCTGAAGGAAAGCCGTTCTACCCCGATTGCGCTGACGAGCGACGATAATTATGTTTGGTCGGTCAACCCGGATACGGATTCCGTTTCTGTGATGAATGTGGCGGGCGACAAGAACCAAAAGATCAGCGAAGTGCCGGTGGGCGACGAACCGCGCTGCGTGGCGATCACGCCGGACAACAAGAAGGCGTACGTCACCAATGCCTTGAGCGGCAACGTCTCGGTGATCGACGCTGCGACTTACAAGGTTCTCAAAACGATCTCCGTGGGAACCGAGCCGTTCGGCTGCGCGCTCACATTCGACGGCGCCAAGTTATATGTCGCCAATCTGTTCTCCAATAACGTTAGCGTTATTAATACCACCAGCGATACGGTGATCAAAACGATCGAGGGTGTCGGTCAGCAGCCGCGCGGCATTGCGATCGCCACAGTCGGTAGCGACACCAAAGTTTATGTTACGCAATTCTTGGCGCAAAGCCGCAATGATCCACGTCCGATTGAGCAAAAAGAAGGTTTCGATGATGGCAAGGAAGGTCGCGTCACTGTCATTTCCGCGGCGACCGACACCGTCACCGATACCATCGTGTTGGCGCCGAAGTTGACTGGATTTAAATCCGATGGGTCGACCTTGGCCAAAGTGGTGTTCGATGCAGCCAACGCGGCGACCAAGATCGACACGCTCGCATTCCCGAATCAATTGGAAAGCATCATCATCCGCGGCAATCGCGCCTACGTGCCGAACACTGCATCGTCCCCGAACGGGCCGGTCAAGTTCAATGTGAATGTCCAAAGTTTTTTGTCGGTCATCGATATTACAACTGACCAAGAAGTCGCCGACGAAACCTTCAATATGAACAAAGGCATCCCATTCGAAGCCGTGGGTAAAAAATTGTTCATCACTAATCCCGCGGCCATGGCGTTTAAGCATGGCGCGGATTTCGACGGTTTTGTTTTATCGCGAGCGACGGACCGCTTAGTTCGGGTTGTGCTCGACGCGAATGGCAAGCCGACGATCAACGCGCCGAAGGACGCCAACGATTCCGGTAGTATCGTTCGCGTCGAAGTAGGCGTAGACAGCGCGATTTATCACAACTCGGGCCCGGAAGGCGTCGTGATCAACGGCAGCGACACACGCGCCTATGTGATGAATCTGATTTCCCGCGACGTATCGGTGGTCGACATTGCCGGAGCGGACGCGTCGACCTATCATGAGATCGCGCGCATCCAATCCACCGCGCTGCCTACAGATCCGTTGCAGTTGCAAGTGTTGCGCGGTAAAGAACTGTTCAACACTTCGATCGGACCGGCCGGCGCCAACGAAAACGCCCTCGCGCCGGCGGGCCGCATGTCGGATTTCGGCTGGGGCAGTTGTTATGGTTGCCATCCGCGCGGATTGGCCGACGGCGTCACTTGGATGTTCGGTGACGGGCCGCGTCAAACGATTTCCATGGAAAATACCGCGGCTCATCCGCAAACCGCCAGCGTGAATGTGAACGTCAACGGCAATTTCGCGCCGTTGCTCCCGGTGTTCCATCAACGCGCACTGAATTGGTCGGCGGTGCGTGACGAGATTCAGGATTTTGAGCTGAACATCCGTAACGTCTCCGGCGGCCAGGGCTTGATTGCCTTGCCCGATGCGGGCGGTAATCGCGGTGCGGTCGACAAGTGTGTATTCAATCTGGCGTTGCCCAATCCGAATTCGAACAATTGTGCGGCCGAGACGGCGACTACCACGGGGCGCGATCCGGATCTCGATGCTATCGCCGCGTACATTGCATTCGGCATTCGCGCACCGGTCGCGCCATTACGCACCTCCACGGATCCCGAGGTGGTCGAAGGCCGTGCGTTGTTCGCGACGGCTAACTGCCAGGGCTGTCACGGCGGCGCGAATTGGACCGCGGGCACACTCGACTTTACGCCGCCGCCGGGAGGCACTGACATTACGGCAGGTCAGTTGAACCGCTTCGTGTGTAAAGCCGGTACGTTCGATGCGGCTTTGGTGAACGAATTGAAAGGGGGCGGTGTTGCGGGGCAGGTCAATACGGATGGCGCCAATGGGGTGGTGGGCATTAACATTCCATCGCTCGTGTCAATTGCGAGTAGCGGGCCTTACTTCCACAGCGGTGCGGCGCCAACCTTGGATGCCGTATTGGAAAATATCGACCATCGCACACTCGGTACCGGCATCGACACGCTTACCGGCGCAGTAGATCGCGCCAAGTTGGTGAAGTTCTTGAAGTCTATCGACCTCACCACCGCGACCTTCCCGGAAAAGTTCATGAACGAAGCGAAAGTGCTTTGTTTACCGTAACAACATGGGTTTGGCGGCGTGGGTCCCACGTCGCCGAGGGCCGCCAAGGGCCTTGGCCTATCGCCGCGCCTCTGGTCAATGGCGCGCGCTTAACATACTATGTCGCAATGGTTGATCAGGATTGCGACAACGCCGTCAGCTATGCCGAACCCCGCGCCGAGGAAGCGGCACGCTTAATGCGCGCGGTGGCGAATAAAGATCGCCGCGCATTCGAGACGCTGTACTACACCTATTCGCCGCGACTAGGTCGCTACTTGCTGCGCTTACTCAAACGCCGCGAAGTGGTCGACGAAGTGTTAAACGATGTAATGTTAGTCGTTTGGCAAAGCGCCGAGCGCTACGATCCATCGCTATCTCGACTGTCTACCTGGTTGTTCGGCATCGCACATAACAAAGCGCTCAAAGCCTTGTCGAAACTCACTCGGCATCAGGTCGAACTTTCGATCGATCCCATCGAGTCGGATGATTTTGCCGAAACGTCCGACGTTACCGATGCGACGGCTCGATCCGATCAGCATAACCCGGAACAAACGCTGATGGGGCGCCAGCTCGGGCGCGCGTTGCAATGGGCGATCGAGTCGCTGTCGGCAGACCATCGTTCCGTACTCGAGTTGGCGTTTGCGCAGGACTACTCCTACCAGGAAATCGCGACAGCGCTTGATTGCCCCGTGAACACCGTCAAAACTCGCATGTTTTATGCCCGCAAACATTTGGCCGAGTTGATGGCGCATTACGAAGGCACTACTCAAACAATAGTCAGGAGCAACCTGCCATGACCACACCAAAAAATACCGCTCACCACGATCACGACTATGTTTGGGCGTTGTTACCCTGGTATGTAAACGATGGGTTAAGTCGCCAGGAAATCAACGAAGTCCAGACGCACATAAAAGATTGCCCCGATTGCCAACGGGAAGTGGTGCGCTGTGGCGAGTTGAGCGCGACCGTTAAAACCAATCGGTCGGACGAATGGATGCCGTCTGCGCCTCATTTTGCCAAGATTCTTGCCAATGTCGATGCGTTCGAGCGCCGGCAGGAGAAACCTCAACGCTCTTCTAACTGGATCGCGAAATGGTTGCCGTGGTTCGACGTGACACCGGGACCGGCGCGCTTTGCACTTGCGTTACAAGGCGCTTTGGTCGTCGCACTGGCGACGACTTTGCTGGTCAGGGGGCTTATGCCGGTGCAGCCCTACACCACGTTATCCAATCCCGGTGCGCCTTTCGTTGTCGCCGGACAACACGTGCGCTTGGTGTTTAGCGACGACATCACGGAGAAAGAACTGCGCGCACTGGTGCTCGGCGTCGAAGGGCGATTTGTCGCCGGGCCGTCGTCGCAAGGCGTTTACACCATTGTTTTGCCATCGTCGAATTCGAACGTACAGCCCATTGCTCAAGTACTCGCCCAACTTCGCGCGCATCCCAAGGTACGTTTGGCCGAACCGGCCAACGTGACGGTCGAATGATGAAATCGCAATTACTTATTAGGCGTTGCGTCGCGCTCTGCGCGCTCGCCTTTGTGATCGCGGCCGCCGGTTGCGCGGCAAGCGGAAGCCGATCGGAATCGGCATCCAGCCTACCGAAGCAATTGCAGGCGGGCCAGATCATTGTCACGCTTGCGGACGCGACGCCGGAACACTGGGCCGTAGTGACCAAAGCGCTAAGCGATGAATTAGGATTGCGCGAAATCGGCAATTTTCCGTTGAGTTCGATCCGCGTGCAGTGCGTTGTTTATCAGATTCCCGAGGATCAATCGCTCGAGCTCGTGGTGGAAAAACTCCAGCGTGATCCGCGTGTCGAATCGGTGCAGGCCAACGCCGTGTTTGCCGGCACTCAGGGTAGCCACAGCGATCCCTACGCGGCGTTGGAGTATGGCGCATTGGCAATACGCGCCGATCGCGCCCATCGCGTGAGTACCGGGAAAGGTGTGCGCATCGCCGTGATCGATACGGGCATGGACAAGGAGCACCCGGATTTGCGCGGCCGGATTGTGAAGCTGGCCAATTTTGTCGAGGGCGGCGAGAAATCATTCGCGCAGGATTCCCACGGTACGGGTGTTGCCGGCATCATCGGCGCCCGAGCGAACGACGGCGTCGGCATTTTCGGCATCGCGCCGGAAGCCGAATTGTTGGCGGCAAAGGCGTGTTGGTATCCGAACGCAAAAAACGGTGCGGCACTGTGCAGCAGTTGGACGCTGGCGAAAGCACTTGATTTTGCTATCAACTCAGATTCCCACATCATCAATATGAGCCTCAGTGGGCCAGCAGACCCATTGTTGGAACGCTTGCTGCAGAACGCCAATATCCGCGGAATTATTGTCGTCGCTGCCGCTGCGCAAGATGCCGAGGCGCCCGGTTTCCCCGCTTCGCTCAATTCGGTGGCCGCCGTAATCGCGAGCAATGCCAAAACCGAAGTGCGGGTACCTGCTTGGGCCAACGGTCGAATGTTGCTCGCTGCCCCCGGCATCGAGATTCTCACCACTGCGCCGCGCGAAAGCTATGATTTTCTTTCGGGAAGTTCGCTCGCCGCCGCCCACGTGACCGGCGTGATCGCGTTGCTATTGGAACAACGCCCGCGCCTAACGCAAAGCGATATCTGGTCATTGCTGACGACCACCGCGCGACCAGTTAATAGCACCGCCGGCGCCAATGCTGTCGGTCTCGTCGATGCTTGTGCTGCTTTGAGTCAATTGCTGGGACAAACGTATTGCAATTGAGCATTGCCGCCGGCGGTATACTGGCGCCATGCAGACGTGCCGGATACGCAGCGAAAGCAAATACGCGCTGAGACTTTTTTCGCTCGCGTTATTTTTCGTTGTGACATCGGCGGCGGCGGATAACCTCGTCGAGTCGTTAATCAATGGCACGCCCGATCTATTTTTGCGCTATCGCTATGAGCGCGTCGATGATGGCCGTCCGGGGTTGAAGCGTGCCCACGCCTCGACATTGCGCACTGCGTTGGGTTACCAGACCGGAACCTTCTACGGCTTCAGCGTTTACGGCCAATTCGAAGACGTTCATGCCATCGGCGAAGATCGATACAACGATGGCGGCACGAATCAAGTCAACGATCGCGCGACCGTGGTCGACCCCGAAGGCAATGAAATCAATCAGGCATTCCTGCGATTCAGCGCGGTTCCGAGAACAGTGGTTACCTACGGTCGACAAGAAATCACGCAACGCGAAGCGCCGCTGCATCGCTTCGTCGGAAACGTATTATTCCGCCAAAACTTTCAGAGCTTTGATGCGTTTCGGCTGGTCAACTTATCGTTGCCGCAAACCACCATCGACTATGCCTACGTTTGGAATGTAAATCGTATTTTTGGCGAAGACAATCCATTGCCCAATGCCAGCGACTTTCCAATGCGCAGCCACTTAATCAATGTGCAATATGGCGGACTGGGTTTCGCCAAAATCGAGAGCTACGGCTACTTGCTCGACTTTGACGGTGAAACCGTACAAGGCTTTTCGACCGCGACTTTAGGTATGCGCGTACAGGGCGACTACGTATTGACGCCGAAAACAAAAATAAACTACGCCGCCGAAGCGGCGAATCAACGGGATTACGCCGGGAATCCCAATCGCGTCGATGTCAACTACACAGCTGTTGAACTGGGGATAAGTCAAGCACTGGGTAACGTAGTCGAGTCCGTGGCGCTGAAACTAAACTTTGAGCGCTTAGGGGGGAAGGGCAATGCCGAAGCGTTTCAAACCCCGCTTGGCACTAACCATGCATTTCAGGGTTTTGCCGATCGATTCTTAGTGACACCGGGAGACGGTATTCGCGATTTATTTTCGAGTATCGGTATAAAAGCATTCGGCGCGCAATTTTCTACGACCTATCACGTGTTTCGCTCGGATCGTGGACACTACCGTTATGGCGCGGAATGGGACGTGTTAGTGGAACGCCCATTCGCAAAAAAATTTCTAGCCGGCGTGAAGTACGCAGATTATCGCGCTGATCGTAATCCCGACAACGTGGCCCGCAATACCATCGGCGAACAAGCGTTCGACCTGACTAAATTTTGGACGTACGTGCAGTATAAGTTTTAACACGATATCGTGAGGTCATTGGCACATATCAAAGCATCCTTGAATCGATGGTTCCATGGCAGGAAAAAAATAGAGGGCCGCCCAGGCCCTCGAAAGTTAAGAATAAATACTGAGTTACGGTACAGGGACAAACCTCACGGCGTTAGCACCGGCTTGGCCATTGGCCGCCTTCGCTTCGACGAAACGAGCGCTGGCCGCGCTGAAGTTATGACGGCCCAACAACACCCACTGGGGACAATCGCAATGCGCTGGCGCTCGCTCAGGTGCAGAACCTCGGCTTGCTTGATGGCGGACGCACCAACCTGCAAGGGGCATACGCGCAAATGGTAAGCCAAGTCGGCAATCGTACACGCGAGTCCAAGTTTGCCAGCGAGGCGCATGCCAACATTTACGACACCACGCTACAGAAGCAACAGTCCATTGCCGGGGTGAATTTGGATGAAGAGGCAGCGAATCTGATCCGCTACCAACAAGCATATCAGGCCGCGAGCAAAGTTATCGGTATAGCCCAGACGCTGTTTGACGAGACTCTTAGCATTACCAGATAGGAGGTGGCCCATGCGAATTTCCACACAGATGATTCATGACGGCGGGCTAAACGCCATTTAACGTCAACAAAGCGAACTGTACAAACTAGAACAGCAACTCGGCTCGGGTCGGCGCATCCTCACACCCTCCGACGATCCGGTCGCGAGCAGCCGCGCCGTGGTCGTTTCCCAAGCGCAAGCCACGGCGCAACAGCACGCGTGTAACACAGGTGCGGCGAAAGATTATTTGAGCGCAATTGAGTCTGCGGTTGCTGAGCTTGGCGCCGTTGTGGTGGACGCCAAGGCCTTGGCGATAACGGGCGGAAACGCCAGCCAAACCGATGCCGACCGCGCTACCCTGGCGCAAGACTTACGCGGCAAATTCCAACAACTCCTGGCCCAAGCCAACACGCGAGACGGCGCAGGCAGCTACTTGTTTTCTGGTTATGCCGAGACTACGCAACCATTTAGTGGATCGCTCGGTGCGGTCGTTTACAACGGCGATGCCGGCGAGCGCGAGGTGCAGGTAAGTGATTCTCGCAAGATGCCGGTGACCCCTAGCGGTGCGAGTCTGTTTCAGGACATTAAAAACGGTAACGGCGTGTTCGTCACGAGCGCGGCCGGGGCCAACACTGGCGCCGGCGTGATCGGCGGTGGACGGGTAGTTAATCCTTCCGCATGGAACGGCGACGATTATGAGATTCGATTCACCGGTGCGACGACCTTTGACGTGGTCGACACAACAACAGCGACCACACTTTCGAGCGCTAATGCCTATGTGAGCGGGGGGTAGCGCCACGTTCTCAGGCGTTCAGGTCGAGATCACTGGCGCGCCCCAGGCTAGTGACGTTTTCGCTCTGCAACCGAGCACCAATCAAAGCGTCTTTGAGACTTTCAACAATCTGATTAAGACTCTCGAGTCGCCAGTCACCGGCGCGCCCGCGCAGGCGCAGTTGCGCAATGGACTCAATCGTGCGCTCGGGGACTTAGATCGAGTACTCGATAAGACGCTTGGCGCCCGTACGCTAGTCGGCGCACGTCAGCGTGAGTTGGACTCACTATCTTCCAGCAACGAAGAGTACCTCCAACGTCGCAGCGTCGAGCTAGGAAAGTTGCTAGACCTGGACTACGCGAAGGCCACAAGCGACCTAAGCCGCCAGTTGACTACGCTCGAAGCGGCACAATGTAGCTATGTGCAAATAACCAGGCTCTCGCTGTTCGATTTAATTTAGCTTACGGATGGCTGAGCGGTCGACGCGAATTAATTCAAGCGTTGCATTTGCGACCTCGCCCATACTTCAACAGCGTTGCGACCTGAGCGCTAGGATGTCAGGAACCCGCTTTCGCGAGAATGACAACCGGAAAGATTGTTGAAAATTCCTGTGAGACTCGCATGTCTATTTTATCGGATCATAAAAGGTACGCAGTGCGAGGCCATCACTATGCCACAGTATGCCGCGCAGCGCAGGTTAAAATCGAGTCAGCAATCATGCGGTGCTCGGGCTCGGGTTGCGTGTACCGGGAAAGCACCAATACGCGTCCATCGGTGGTGGGCACGTGCACGTCCACCCTCTGGATGGTTTTGAACTTGGCGAGGACCTCGCGGGGTGTCAGTCCTTTGGCGAATTGCTTCAGATTCGCTTTCCATGTCACCTGCAGGCAATAGGCCAGGAAGGCGACGAACCGGTGCGCCTCGATTCGCGATTCAAGCCAGTGGTAGATCGGCCGCACCGCAAGATCGTGCTTGAGTTCCTTGAAGGCTTGTTCCACTTCGGTGAGTTGTACGTAGAACGTCCAGAGTTGATCCGGATCGCGCCCGTTGAGAGTGGCTGGCGGCGCCGCACCTGGCGTAGCTTGGCTCGATTCAGCGCGAAGCCGAAGGTGTCCTGCGTGAGCGCCTCATCCTTGCCGGGCAACAACAATCGCACTAGGTTGGCCGCGCGCCCAGCATCTTTCTTAGCCGCGCCCACTTTCATGCGCAGTGGATCGCGGCTGAGCGTTTGTCCGCGCAGCGCCTTCAATCGCGCCAGGCCGCTCAAAATGACAGGCTTAAGGAGATAACTCTGCGATCACCGGCGTGTGATCCGACGGTCGTTCCAGTTTGCGCGGTGCTTTGTCGATGCTGCAAGATGTGCAGTTCGGCGCCAGCGCATCGGACAGCAAAATATGATCGATGCGCATGCCGTGATTGCGCCTGAACGCCAGCATCCGATAGTCCCACCAACTGTAGGTTTTTTCCGGCTGCTCGAATAAACGATAGCTATCCTTCATGCCGAGATTAATGAACGCGCGAAACGCGGCGCGCTCCGGTTCGCTCACCAACACATTGCCTTCCCAAGCTTTCGGATCGTGCACGTCGCGGTCTTCCGGCGCGATGTTGTAGTCGCCGAGCAAGGCAAGTTTCGGGAAGCGTTTGATTTCGTCCGCCAGCCAATCGTGCAGGGCCGCAAGCCACTTGAGTTTGTATTGATATTTGTCGGAGTCGAGGCTTTGGCCATTCGGCATATAGGCGCAAATCACGCGCACACCATCGAAGGTCGCCGCGAGGACACGCTTTTGTTCATCTTCAAAATTTGGAATGGCTTTGATCGGGTCGAGCGCGTCGACCTTGCTGATTAGCGCGACGCCGTTATAGGTTTTCTGGCCGCTGAACGTGGCGCGATAGCCGAGCGCTTCGATGTCGGCTACGGGAAAATTTTTATCTTCGAGCTTGGTTTCCTGCAAACATAGAACGTCCGGCGCGGCGGATTTCAGCCAATCGACGACGTGGGGTAATCTCACCTTGAGGGAATTTACGTTCCACGTTGCGAGTTTCATTACTTGTCTAAAGCGGCTTTCTGCGCCGGTGTTAACTCAGGTCCGGATTGCGGCTTATTGTTCTTAGCGCTCTCAGGTAGCTCCGGCTCATGGTACGGGCCACTGCGGGCGTTCGGATCGGGCGGCGCATTGGTGAAGGCCGGCGCCTTGTCCGCGGTGTTTCCTGGATTAGCGCCACCGCCCGCAGTTCCTTTAGCTTGCTTTTGATCGCCGCCGATTTCTTCTTTGCGGGATTTCGGTTTGCCGTCGGCACTATTGGTATCCTTGGAACCCTTCGCGGCATTCGCTTTAAGCGGGGCGGCGGATTTCGGATAGCCCGCAGCATCCAGCGCTGCATGCCAGGCCGACTCGTTGAATCCTTTAATGCCGTTCTTGCCCACCTGCAGCGTCGGCACTTCCAGCGCACCGACCAACTTACTGAGTTCCTTGCCTTCGGCCAGATTTTTCTCGGGGTTTTTTGATGAATGGGGCACGCCGCGTTTTGCCAGCAGCGCCCTGGCCTTGTCGCACGGCTCACCGCAATCGGTCGCGTATAAAGACACGGGATACTTCTTCATTGCGTCCTGGGACGCGAAACCCAGGCCGTCGCCCTCGCTCACGCGATCATTGAGGCGTTTCTTTTCGACTTTTTTCGCATTTGCTGGTGGCGGCGAGTCGGAATAGTTGATTTTCCCATCGGCGCCAACCCATTTATACAGCTCCGCCACCGCCGGCGTTGCAACCAAACTTAAACTCAAAAGCAGTAATGACAACGTAGACATTCGCACCCTCTTTGGATAGAATAATTATGAGAAACAAGAGTATAAGGGCTAATTCTAGACTATTTGTGAACTTTTGTGAACGCGGTTTTGCGGCTGTGATTGCGCTGTTCTCAACGCAACATGCCACAACCCGCATGGATAGGGGCTGGCCTGCTAGGGGCCACTGACTTTCGCCAATAACTATCCCGAAAGCCCTGCCTAAATTAGCTCTCCAGCCACGTAAAAACGCCGACGTTGTTATGCCGCCGCTAACATGCCGTTGTGCCGCAGCAGCGCATCGATGTTCGGTTCTCGGCCACGAAACTCGACAAAGGATTCCAGCGCCGGTCGCGATCCGCCGACACTTAAAATCTCGCTGCGAAAACGTTGGCCGGTAGCTTCGTCGAGCACGCCGTTTTCCTCGAACAGGCTGTAGGCGTCCGCCGATAATACCTCAGCCCACTTGTAGCTGTAATAGCCGGCGGAATAGCCGCCGGCAAAGATATGCGAAAAGCTATTGGGGAAACGATCGTAGGCCGGGGCAAACACCACCGCGACTTGTTTGCGAATCTCACTGAGCAACTGTTGTGGCGTCTGGCTGGCGCCGATCACAAAATCGTAATGCAGATGCATATCGAACAGCGAAAACTCTAACTGCCGCACCATGTCCATCCCGATCAAGAAATTTTTCGCCGCAATCATTTTGTCGAACAACGCACGCGGTAACGGCGCGCCGCTATCGACGTGGCGCGTCATGTGCTGCAATACATCCCACTCCCAGCAAAAATTTTCCATGAACTGGCTCGGCAGTTCCACCGCGTCCCACTCCACGCCGTTGATACCGGCGACGCTGATGTCTTCGACCTGGGTTAACAAATGATGCAAGCCGTGGCCGAATTCGTGGAATAGCGTAATCACTTCGTCCTGGGTGAACAGCGCGGGTTTGTCCCCGACGGGGGCGGAGAAATTGCAATTCAGATAGGCCACCGGCGTTTGAATGCCGCTAACGAGGCGGCGGCGTGTGATCGCGTCATCCATCCAGGCGCCGCCGCGCTTGGTGTCGCGGGCGTATAGGTCTAAGTAGAACTGGCCGACGATTTTTTTGTCGCGGTCGAGAACGTCGAAAAATTTAACCGTCTCGTGCCACACCGGCGCCTTACTTTGTGCGAGCGTAAGTCCGTACAAAGTTTCCACCACACGAAACATCCCGGCCAACACCTGCGGCTCGGGAAAATATTGCTTTACCTCTTGCTCGGAAAAACTATAGCGCCGGCCGCGCAATTTTTCCGCGACATAGGCGCGATCCCACGGTTCCATGGTCTCCAAGCCCAGCTCGCGCTTGGCGAAATCCCGCAGCGCGGCGACATCTTTTTCCGCATAGGGCTTTGCGCGCTGGGCCAGATCATTGAGAAAATCCAACACCTGTCGCGGCGACTTGGCCATTTTCGGCACCAGCGACAGCTCGGCAAAATTGGTGTAACCGAGCAACTTCGCTTCCTCGTCGCGCAACTGCAGTATTTTTTCGATCAACGGCGCGTTGTTCCACTCGGGATGCTCGAATTCCGCCGCGCGCGTCAAATACGCGTGATACATTTTTTCGCGCAACGCGCGGTTGTCCGCATACTGCAACACCGGCAGATAGGACGGCGCGTGCAAGGTGAATTTCCAGCCGGATTTGCCATCCTTCTGCGCCGCTTCCGCAGCTGTTTGCAATACGTCGGCGGGAATGCCGCTCAGTTCTTTTTCGGTCTCGATGATCAGCGAAAACGCATTGGTCGCATCCAGAATATTCTCGGAAAACTTCGACGCCAGCCCCGATTGTTCTTCTTGAATTTCAAGAAAGCGTGCTTTCTTGTCGTCCGGCAACTCGGCGCCGCCGAGACGAAAATCGCGTAACTCGTTTTCGACGATTTTCTTGCGCGCCGGGCAAAGATTGGCGAATTCCGTCGATTGCCGCAACGCTTTGTACTTCGCAAACAACGCTTGATTCTGCCCCAACTCCGCATAGAATTGCGTGATCTTCGGCAGGTTCGCGTTGTACACTTCGCGAAGGGTCGGCGAATTCATCACTGCGTTCATATGGCTCACCTGGCCCCAGGCGCGATTCATGCGTTCGTTGGCGTTATCCAACGGCGCGACGAAATTGTCCCAGGTCGGTGTTGCCGCATCGTGAGTCAAGCGCTCAACGACGCTAGCGCTCTCATGGAGCAAGGTATCCACGGCGGGTGTAACGAATTCGGGTTTGAATTCAGCGAAACGTGGCAGGCCGGAGAAATCGAGTAGGGGATTCATAAGCTGAAACTATGGCCTCGGTTAAAGTTCAAGAATTATACCGTCGAACATGAGTAAACCACGTAAATCCCGCAGTGGTGCGGATCACAGGTCAAAAATACCTGCGGAGCCAGTGGCCCTAGGTGGCGCTGGGCCGGCCCCCCACCCCGTATCCGTGAGGCGTTACGTCTGGGTGGACATCGCTCGTGGGTTTGCCATCGCGCTCATGTTTGTTTACCACTTCACCTTCGACCTTAACTACTTCGGGGTGGTTGCGTTCGATTTCAATAACGATTTGCGCTGGCTCGGTTTCCGTGCCGTAATTGTGAGCCTGTTTTCCGGGCTCGTCGGCATTGGCTTAGTGCTCGGCCCAGGGCGCAAACTTGATTGGCGCCGTTACGGCAAACGTCTGGTGGCCATCGCCGCTTGCGCCGCCCTTGCCAGCGCCGGAAGTTATTTTATGTTCCCGAAGACATTCATCTTTTTCGGCATACTGCATTTCATCTTTGTCGCCAGTGTGCTCGGCTTGGCACTTCTGCGCTTTACCTGGCTCAATTTGATTCTCGGCGCGGCAATGATCGTCTTCGGCGCCACGCTAAAGCTGACATTCTTCGATCAGCCTGCGCTGCAATGGATCGGCATGATGACCCACAAACCGTTAACGGAAGATTATGTGCCGCTGTTGCCGTGGTTCGGCGCGGTGTTAATCGGCATGTTCCTGGCGCGGCGCGCCGAGGCGCGCGGATGGTTCGAGAAATATTCGGAGGTTGAATTTCGTAACCCCATTGCGAAGCTGCTTGTGTTCGCCGGGCGGCATAGTTTGATTATTTACATGCTGCATCAGCCGATTTTTATCGGTCTGTTATCGCTGATTTGGGGCCCCGCCCCTTGAGCGACGTTCAGCGCTTATCAATCCCACCCTTACTAAAACATTCGAGGGAAGCCTTCAGCGGGAAGCCCTTTTAGCGTCGCCAAAATACCGCGTGGAAAGTCACCCGTGCGGATACACCACATGCCCGTCAACGAGCGTGTAGTGAACTTTCCCGATCATATCCATACCGATGAACGGTGTGTTCTTTCCGAGGCTTTTCAAGTTTGTACGATTCACTTGCCACGACTCATCCGCGTCGAAAATACATACATCGGCGCGCTGACCGATGCCAAGATGACCTGCCTCGAGGCCGAGTATCCGCGCGGCTGCCGAGGTGATCTTTGCCAGGGCTCGCAGCAGATCTAGGTTTTCAACCATCGCCCATTTGAGTGTAAGGGGCAGCAACAATTCCAAGCCGATGGCGCCCGCTTCCGATTCCGCGAAAGGCAATTGCTTGGCATCATCGTCGACCGGCGCATGATCGGAACAGATCGCGTCGATGGCGCCGTCACACGCCCCCGCGCGTAGCGCGTCGCGATCGCGAGTGCTGCGTAGTGGCGGCATCAGGTTGCAATTGGAATCAAAGTAGCCAATGTCGATTTCGCTCAAGTGTAAATGATGAGCGCCGACATCGCAGGTGATGGCCAAGCCGCTGGCTTTAGCTTGGCGCACCAGCTCCACGCCGCCCGCTGACGACAAGCGACACAGGTGAATGCGCGCGCCGGAGGTGCGCGCCAGTTCGATGATGGTGGTGAGCGCGATGGTTTCAGCTTCGACCGGAATTCCCGGCAGGCCTAATCGCGTCGCCACCATGCCATCGTGGGCCACGGCGTCCTTGCTCAAGAATGCATCTTGCGGGCGCAGCCACACGGTGTAGCCATAGGTCGCCGCGTAGTTCAGCGCGCGCGACAATACCAGCGTATCGATGAGCGGCTGGTCGGCGTGGGAAAAACCGATGCAGCCGGCGTCCGTCAATTGCGCCATTTCCGTCAGCCGCTCGCCTTTCAAGCCCATGGTCAACGCGCCGAGCGGATAGACGTGGGATTGGTTCAAATTCTTGGCGCGATATTTGAGCATTTCCACCAGGCCCGGCTCGTCGAGCGGCGGATCCGTGTCTGGTGGGCAGACCAAACTTGTCACGCCGCCCGCGACCGCCGCCGCCATTTCCGATTCCAGCGTGGCTTTGTACTCGAAGCCCGGTTCACGCAAGCGCGCCGACAAATCGATTAAGCCGGGGCACACAATCATTCCGCTCGCATCGATCACGCGGTTGGCGTGAAAGCCGTCAGGCGACGCACCGATCGCAACGATTTTCCCCGCAGCGATGAAGACATCCAGTTTCGAGTCGATACGATTTTTGGGATCGACCAGTCGGCCGTTTTTGATGTGGATTTTCATTGGGTAGCTATCGAAGTAATAATGTCATCCTGAGCGCAGCGAAGGATCTGCTTTTTACTGCATTGGCATAAGCCACTGAAAGCAGATCCTTCGCTGCGCTCAGGATGACACTTGGAGTGGCAGTTATTATTTGGCATGGTCTCGCAACACGTCCAACAACGCCGCCCCGTAACGTTCAAGTTTCTGTGTCCCGATGCCACTGATGCCCACCAACTGCGTGCGATCCTGGGGATGTTGCATGACTAATTGAAATAACGTCGAATCGTGGAAAATCACAAATGCGGGCACACCTTGCTCCGCCGCCAGCCGGCTGCGCAATGTGCGCAAGGCTTCCAACAATTCTTGGCGATCAGCCGGGAAATCGAGCGGCGCCTTGCTGCGCGTCTTTGCGATTTTTTTCTTTTCAACTTCAACTTCAACTTCTTGACGAAAGCGCACGGTTTGCTCGCCGCGTAATATTGGCCGCGAAGCCTCGTTCAATTGCAACGCACCATATGCCGTGACGTCGACGCGGAGCAAGCCCGTCGCGACCAATTGGCGGAACACCGAGCGCCAACGTTTGTCGTCAAAATCTTTGCCAAGGCCGAAAGTTTTCAACTGGTCGTGACCCAAACTTTTCATGCGCTGCGTCGTCTTGCCAAGCAACACGTCGATCAAATGGCCGGCGCCGAAGCGT
>JANMJR010000304.1:0-19641 GCA_031371465.1 Pseudomonadota bacterium | reverse complement strand
GCGATCCACCGTGCAAGACATCCTCAAGCGATGCCGTGACGCCCAACTCACCTGGCCGCTGCCCGCGGAACTCGATGAAGCCGCGCTCTACGCCCGCCTGTACCCGCCGACAACGCGTTTGACTGACGTACCGCTGCCATTGGCCCGAGGCTACCGGCTAGTGTCCATGCGCCCCTTCAGCCATCAGCGTTGCCAAATCCCAGCGCGGCTTAACGCCGAACGCCGTGGATCCCAACGCGCCGGCTTGCAAACGCAGGGCGCCGGCCAGCGCGATCATGGCGCCGTTGTCGGTACAAAATTCCAGCTTCGGATAAAACACTTCAAGATTTTTTTCCACGGCTTCGCGCGTTAAACGTTCGCGCAAACGTTGGTTCGCGCCGACGCCGCCCGCGACGACCAAACGTTTCGCGCCCGTTACTCGCAACGCGCGCAAACTTTTTTCCACTAACACGTCGACAATCGCCGCCTGCGTCGAGGCGGCGAGATCGGCGCGGCCTTGATCGTCCAAGGCTTCGCGTTTGGTGACGCTGAGCACGGCGGTTTTGAGTCCACTAAAACTGAAATTCAGATCGCCGCTGTTGAGCATCGGCCGCGGTAAATTAAAGCGAGTCGCGTTGCCATTGACCGCAAGTTGCGCCAGCGCCGGTCCGCCGGGATAGCCCAGGCCCAGCAACTTCGCGCTCTTGTCGAAGGCCTCGCCGGCGGCATCGTCAACCGATTCGCCGAGCAATTCGTACTCGCCGATATTTTTCACGCACATCAACTGCGTATGGCCGCCGGACACCAGCAGCGCGATAAACGGAAAACTCGGCGCCGGATCGGACAACAGCGGCGACAGCAGGTGACCTTCGAGATGGTGTATGCCGATGGCGGGAATGTTGAGGGAATAAGCGAGTGAGGCGCCGATACTGGCGCCGACCATCAGCGCGCCCGCTAAACCCGGCCCTTGGGTGTAGGCGATCGCGTCGATGTTCTGCAAGGTTGCGTTGGCGTCCCGAAGCACGCGCTGCGTCAGCGGCAGCACGCGACGAATATGATCGCGCGAGGCCAGCTCCGGCACCACGCCGCCGTAGTCCGCATGCATCGCGACTTGGCTGTGCAGGACGTGGCCGAGCAGGCCGCGCTCGGTGTGATAAAGCGCGATGCCGGTTTCGTCGCAGGAAGTCTCGATGCCTAGCACTAACATGAATTTTGCGGATGCGAATTTTGGTTCGCTATTCTAAGGCGAATCGCACGACTCGGCTTTGACTAAACCGGGTTGCGTAAAAAAATACAGATTGTCATTCCCGCTTTCGCGGGAATGACAAGAATGAAGGTGAGCGGTTGTGTAACTGCTGATCGTCAAATCACGGTAACAACGTACTGAGTTTTGTGCTCAATTTCTGCGCAATTTTTTCGTAGCCGTTTTTGTTGGGGTGGATTTCGTTCAGCCAATCGTTGCTCTCTCCCACGGAGCCGAGCGCTGCGCGGATGATGGTTCCCTGAGTATTGACGACGTGAAAATTGGCGAGTTGTTTCGCGCCGGGAGCGCTCAATTCAACAATGGTGTCGCGCAGCGTCCCGAGCAGATAATCCGCCAGCGCAATCCAATCGCTGGTCGGAATACTCGCCCGTTGTAACGCCGGAAAAAGCCATGGTCCCAAGGTGATCGGCCCGATGGTCGCGGGTGAATTCGTCGGCGTCGCGAGGTCGTAGGTGTGGACGATAATCGGCGCGCCAGCGCAGGAGCTTTTGGGCCCATCGCGCAACGCAACGATACGGCGATAGCCTTCTTGAATGTAAGCCATCAATTGCGCCAGCTTGCCCTGATCGACATAATCCGCCGGGCCACTGACAGGGCCGCGCTCAGCCGGGGGAATGAGAATACTGTCTTCGCTGGTCTTACCGCTGGCGTAGTCGATCAGATCGTTGCCGCCCGCGCTGAGAAGAATGGCATCCCATTTATAGCCATGCAGTTTGTCCATGGCGAAACGCAGATCGGAGTTATTGCAAATGTCCGCCATGCTCTTCATTGTATCGCCGGGTTTGGCGAGGGTGACTACGACGTTGGTACTCGGAAACTCCAACGAGTAAAGCAAATTCCACATCGGCACACCGCCGATGGTGAACCAGGAATCACCCTCGGCCAAAACTTTATGGCGATGGAATATATGATCGGGATTGGTTTCGCTGCGGCTCAATTCGATGTCCATCCAGCGCAGTATGTTACTTCTTGCCATGCTGACTCTCCTCCAGATTTGTCGGTGCATTACTATTCGCCAAATCGCTTATCGTGTCCATATGTCAAAAGTAATAGGCCGCATACCTCAAGGCGCTGGCGATTGCCCTGAGAGCCAGTAGCCCGAGGCTACCCCGTACCAGAGCGGCTCCCAGGCCATATTGCCGGACCTTGAGGCACGCCCGTATACGTGAGTACCATCGCGCGCGGCATCGGAGTAAAATTCGCGCCAGGAGGACATTCCCATGGCGATCAGCGACATGAATCATTTCACCGTGTTGACCCACGATTTGGAAGCAACACGGCAATTTTACATTGGCATTCTCGGTCTCAAGGACGGCTACCGGCCAGACTTGGGTTTCCCCGGCGCCTGGCTGTACATCGGCGAGCGTGCGGTGCTGCACGTCATTGCTGGTCGGCCGGTGCCTGATCCCCCGGGCGGAGTATTGGATCACATGGCCTTCAGCGCCAGCGATTTGCCCGCTACCGTCGCCACCTTGAAGGCTCGCGAAATCGAATATGTTCTGCGCAAACAAAACGACTCCGGCGTGTGGCAGTTGTTTTGTTACGATCCGAGCGGCGCGCGCGTCGAACTGGATTTTCCGGCAAGCGAGCCGGCGCCGGCGGCTTGACCCGGCATGGCGATGAATCTCACCCCCGCCGCTATTTTGCCGCAAGACGCGGCGCAAGCCACGCTGATCGGCCGCGCCCATGTGCCGGGCAATCCCGGCGGCCCCAGCCCGGTTCTAGTCGAGCCGGAGCAGGTTTACGATTTGAGTGCCCTGGCGCCGACTTGCGCGGAATTGCTCAGCCGTGCCGACCTGTTGGAAGCAGTGCGTGCCGCGCGCGGCAAACCAATCGGCAACCTCGCCGACTTATTGACGAACAGCGATGCCGGCTTGCGCGATCCACGGCAGCCGTATTTTTTAGCGCCGTGCGATTTGCAAACGGTGAAAGCCTGCGGCGTGACCTTCGTTTCCAGTATGTTGGAGCGAGTGATCGAAGAGCAGGCCAAGGGCGATCTCAAGCTGGCGGAATCCATCCGCAAAAGCCTGGGCGAGGAAATCGGCGCGAGTATTGCCAGCGTAAAACCCGGTTCGCCGGCAGCGCAGCGCGTGAAAGAATCGCTAGTGAAGCGCAACCTCTGGTCGCAATATTTGGAAGTGGGCATCGGCCCCGATGCCGAAGTATTCACCAAGGCGCAGCCCATGTCCGCCGTCGGCCTCGGCGCGGAGGTCGGCATCCACCCCGCATCCCGTTGGAACAATCCCGAACCGGAATTAGTCATGGCCGTGAATGCGCGCGGCGATATTGTTGGCGCGGCGCTGGGCAACGACGTGAATTTGCGCGACTTTGAAGGGCGCAGCGCGTTGTTGCTTGGCCGCGGAAAAGACAACAACGGCTCCTGCGCCATCGGCCCGTTTATCCGGTTATTTGATCGACATTTCAGCCTCGACGATGCGCGCGGAACCCAGATCGAAATCGAAGTCACCGGTAACGACGGCTTCAAGATGCAAGGAATCAGCGATCTGAAAAAAATCAGCCGCGATATCGCCGACCTGGTTGGCCAAACCATTAATCCGCATCATCAATACCCTGACGGGCTGATGCTTTTCCTTGGCACCATGTTCGCACCGATTCAAGATCGTGACGCGCCGGGCCAGGGCTTTACCCACAAGCTCGGCGACACGGTGACGATTCGTTCCGCGCGCTTAGGCGCGTTGGTCAATCGCGTCAACCACACCGATAAAATTCCGCCGTGGCATTTCGGCGCCCAGGCGTTGATTCGCAATCTGGCGGAGCGTGGCTTGTTGTCGGCGCAGCGTTAGCGTCCGACGAAGCGATTTACGGCAAAACTAAATACCGAGATAAATAACGCGAGCAATACGCCGCTGCCAAGGTCGGCGATGCGAAAGCCCGGAACCAGCCATTGCACTAAAAACAGTATCGCGGTGTTGATCACGATAATGAATAACCCCAAGGTAAGAACCGTGATCGGCAACGTGAGCAGGACGATCAGTGGTTTTACGACCGCATTCGCCAGACCCAGCAATAAGCCTGAGATAATCAAGGCTTCTACGGAATTGAAAGTCACGCCAGCAATGACATAACTCGCGATCCACAAGGGCAAAGTAGTGAGCGCCCAACGAAGGAGAAAAGCGCTGATGAAATTCATGGCATTCGCTATTGTTAGGTCAGTCGCCAAGCATATGCGTCGCGCGTAGCCAACGCAAGCGGTGCGTCCATACATTGACTTGCCAAAAGGATAGTCCCCCTTTTCTAAAGACGGAACGAGGGGGATTTTGCTGCACAAATTATTGGCGTCCGCGTAGCGCTTGCCTCCGCGAAATCCCTGACCCTGGCCCTAGGCCACCCGGTAGGCCAGTGGCTAGCCTCGGGCTACCCCGTCCCAGCCTCCCTTTATCAAAAGGAGGGGTGGGCACGGGAATTTACAACGGCTTATGGTCACCAAAATTCGGCGCGCGCTTTTCTCGCAACGAAGCAATTCCCTCTTGCACATCGGGCCCGGCGAAGCCCATGAACTCCAGCGCCAGCGAGGCATCGAAGCTTGGCCCGGCTAAACGCAACCAGTTATTGAGGGCGTATTTTGTCCACTTGATCGCCGATTGTGAGCCGCGGCTGAGTTTTTCCGCAATCTCAAAAGCCTTCGCCCGCAGCTCGGATTCGTCCACGGCGAGGGACACCAGGCCGATGCGTTCCGCCTCAATGCCGCTCACCGTTTCGCACAACAACAAATAATATTTAGCCTTCGCCATGCCGCACAGCAACGGCCAGACGATCGCCGCGTGATCGCCGGCCGCCACGCCTAGGCGGGTGTGGCCGTCGATGATGCGGGCGGTTTTCGCGGCGATGGAAATATCGGCAAGCAGGCCCGCGACCAGCCCCGCGCCGACGGCGGGGCCGTGCATGGCCGATACCACTGGCTTACTGCAATTGATAATGTTGTAAACCAAGTCTTTCGCCTCGCGCCAGACCCGGGCGCGGACGTTGAAATCGCTCGCCATATCTTGCACCAAATTCAAATCACCGCCGCCAGAAAAACCTTTGCCTTCGCCGCGCAGAATCGCGACCTTCACTTGCGGATCGGCGTCAAAGCTGCGCCAAATTTCCGCGAGTTCGTAGTGCATGCGGTGGTCGGCGACGGAGAGTTTTCCCGGCTCGCCCATGATGATTTCGAGTATGCCATTCGGATGTTTCTGCAGTTTGAGTGCAGTGTAAGTTTCGTAGCCAGTCATGGTGTCTTTCGTAGAAATGGGCGATGGCGGGGGCGGGTTGAATGCTAAAATTAGTTTATCTCAAAACCAACGCAGCTACAGAACTATGGCAGCTTCCCAGTCCGCAACCGCGTCACGCAACGTGATGGCCAGCATTATATTCTTCAGCCGCTGGCTACAGGCGCCGTTGTATTTCGGCCTGATCGTCGCGCAAGGCGTTTACGTTTATCACTTCATGTTGGAGCTTTGGCATCTGATCGCCAAAGCGACGACCATCAGCGAAAACGAACTGATGTTGGCGGTGCTGGCCTTGATCGACGTGGTGATGATCGCCAACCTGCTGATCATGGTCATTGTCGGCGGCTACGAAACCTTCGTCTCGCGGCTTAATCTGAAAGATCATCCCGACGAGCCGGAATGGTTGTCCCACGTCAACGCCGGGGTGTTGAAAGTGAAACTCGCGACAGCGTTGATTGGGATTTCATCGATTCATTTGCTGCAGACCTTTATCAATGCGAGCAAGTTGCCCGAGCATGTCATGATGTGGCAAGTGACTATTCATCTTACCTTTGTCGCATCGGCCGTGATTATGGCGTTGACGGATAAGATCGCGTCGTCCCATATGGTGCAGCCCGGCAACGCGCCACATTAATTTTTCGGAAATCGCCATGACAACCATCAAGCAAGACGACCTTATTCAGAGCGTCGCCAACGCGCTGCAATTCATTTCCTATTACCACCCGGCGGACTATATTCAACACCTTGCCCGTGCCTACGAGGCCGAGCAGAGTCCGGCGGCGAAAGATGCGATTGCGCAAATTTTGACCAACAGCCGCATGAGCGCCGAAGGCAAACGGCCGGTGTGCCAGGACACGGGCATCGTCAACGTGTTCCTGAAAATCGGCATGGACGTGAAGTGGGAAGGCTTCAGCGGATCGATTCACGATGCGATTAACGAAGGCGTGCGGCGCGGTTACAACGATCCGGACAACAAGCTGCGCGCCTCCATCGTCGCCGATCCGCAGTTCGAGCGCAAGAACACCAAGGACAACACGCCGGCGGTAATCCAGATGGATGTAGTGCCCGGCAATACCGTGGATGTGCAAGTCGCGGCCAAGGGTGGTGGTTCGGAAAATAAATCGAAGTTCATTATGCTCAATCCATCCGATTCGTTGGTGGATTGGGTGTTGAAAACCGTGCCGACCATGGGCGCGGGATGGTGTCCGCCGGGCATGCTCGGCATCGGCATCGGCGGTACGGCGGAAAAAGCGATGTTGATGGCAAAGGAATCGCTGATGGACGACATCGATATGTACGAGTTGAAAAAACGCGGGCCGAAAGATAAAACCGAAGAATTGCGCATCGAGTTGCACGACAAGGTCAACGCGCTCGGCATCGGCGCCCAAGGCTTGGGCGGCCTCACCACGGTGCTCGACGTGAAAATCAAAATGTATCCAACCCACGCGGCAAGCAAGCCCGTGGCGATCATTCCCAACTGCGCCGCCACTCGCCATGTGCATTTCGTGCTCGATGGTTCCGGGCCGGCCTATCTGGAACCGCCGTCGCTAGACCTGTGGCCCGATGTGCATTGGCAGCCGGACTACAACAAGAGCACGCGAGTGAATATGGATACGCTGACAAAAGACCAAGTCGCTGCCTGGAAACCCGGTCAAACCCTGTTGCTGTCAGGCAAGATGCTCACCGGGCGCGATGCCGCGCACAAGCGCATTCAAGACATGCTCGCCAGTGGTGAGCAGTTGCCGGTGGATTTCAACAATCGCGTGATTTATTACGTCGGCCCGGTCGATCCGGTGCGCGATGAAGTAGTCGGTCCCGCTGGCCCGACCACGGCGACGCGCATGGATAAATTCACCGAAATGATGTTGGCGCAAACGGGGCTCATTGCGATGATCGGTAAAGCTGAGCGTGGCCCGACGGGCATTGAGGCGATCAAGAAACATAAGGCCGCTTATCTGATGGCTGTAGGGGGCGCGGCGTACCTCGTGGCCAAAGCCATCAAGGAAGCAAAGGTCGTCGGTTTCGCGGATTTGGGCATGGAAGCGATTTACGAATTTACCGTGAAAGACATGCCGGTGACCGTGGCGGTGGATTCCAACGGCACGTCGGTGCACCAGACCGGGCCGCGCGAGTGGCAAGCAAAGATCGGCAAAATTCCGGTATCCGTAGTTTCGTAGAAGGGTGCATTTATGCACCAACGATTTTGAACGGTGCATAAATGCGCCCTACGTAATTGAATCCGATCGCGCCCATCGGCGTTTTCGATTCCGGCGTCGGTGGGCTGTCGGTCTTGCGCGCGGCGTGGTTGGCGCTGCCGCAAGAAAATTTCATCTATTTCGCGGATTCCGGGCATGCACCCTATGGCGATAAATCCGATGCCTATGTGATCGAGCGCAGTCAGCGCATCGGCTCGTGGTTCGCGGCGCAAGGCGCGAAGGCTATTGTCGTCGCTTGCAATACCGCAACGGCCATCGCGGTGCAGACATTGCGCCGCAACTTTGCGATTCCAATTGTCGGCGTCGAACCGGGCCTAAAACCCGCGATCGCGGCCACGCGTAGCGGCAAGGTCGGGGTGTTGGCCACCGCAGGAACGCTTGCAAGTAAACGCTACGCCGATCTTCTGGCGCGTGTTCAGATAGAGGCGCCACAGATCGAGTTTATTGCCCGAACCGGCGGCGGTTGGGTCGAGTTGGTCGAGCGCGGTGAGTTAACTTCGGCCAATGCGCAACACAGCATCGCGGACGTGGTCGAACCGCTTGTGGCGCTTGAATGCGACACGTTGGTATTGGGCTGCACACACTATCCTTTTCTGGCCCAGGCGATTCAAATCGCGGCGCCGAGTGCAACGATCATCGATACGGCGCCGGCCATTGCGCGTGAACTCACACGGCGCATCGCGGCGCAATCCCGTGTTGCGTTGGGCGCTTTGCGGCTTGCGACTTCCGGCGATGCGCAACGCACTGCGAACATCGTCGCGGCGATGCTCGGCGAATCACTGGTATTCAACATGGCTCAAACCACCCTCCCCTAGGAAAATGGCCTGAGAGGCGCTTGCAGACTCAGTCTTGGCGTACCACTCGCCACAAGGCCCATGAATACTAGATCGTATGGCGATCATTCTTCTCCTCGGCGCCAGACTTCGATCTCAAGTTCACCGCCAAACAACTATCCAAACATTTGATTTTGCGTTCTAATTGGGTTTTATTTAATTCGACCCGGGCTGGCATGATCCGCGGGCTTAGAAAACTCGGGCAACCGGCGGAATGGCTGCGCTCCGTTGCCATCGCATGCGCTGCGCTGCTCACCGCCTATGGGGTGGCGCAGACCAGCGTTTTCCAGAATCTTGACCTGCAATTGCACGACTCGCAAGCCCGCGCGCTCGCGCAGGACATTGATTTCAGCAATATCGTTTTCGTTGATGTCTCGGAAGAAAGCATTAAATCACTGCAGCCCGAGATCGGCGCATGGCCTTACAGCCGCTCGGTTTACGCCAAAGTGGCGGAATTCCTGCACGCGGCCGGCGCAAGCGCCATTACCTTTGACATCGTTTTTTCGGAAGCGCGTCCGCAGGATGAATATCTGGCGCAAACCCTGGCCGCCGTACCCGGCGTAACTCTCGCAGTATTGGCTAATACCTACACAGTAAGCGCAAACGCCGATACCGAGGTATTGCTCGAACACCTTAGCTGGCGCAAACCAGCGGCCGCGCCGGCGGTTCAATGGCAGCAATTTATTCTGCCCCGAGAAATATTCGTGTGGAACGGTCAACCCGTCGCAGGCGTCGGTGTGATCGGCGTGCTGCCCGATCAGGACGGCGTGTTCCGTCGGGTACCGTTGCTGCACCAAGCGGGCAACAAGGTATTGCCGGGATTGTCGGCGGCGACCATCTTTGCCGGCAAGCCGCGCCCGGAGATTCGCTTCAACCCGCAAACCCAGGAAATCGAATTTGGCCACCATGCCTGGCCCGCCTATGCCGACGGTTCGATTGCATTACGTTTCCCGAGCAACCCGAAATCGATCGACGGCTTTCATTTTTCCGACGTGTTTTACGCCGCGATGACAATGCGCCCGGCTGAGGGTATCGCCGAGAAAATCAAAGGCCGCAAGGTGTTCGTCGGCAGTACTGCGGAATCGCTCAACGACTATCAGAATACGCTGTTTGGCCGCTACGCGGGACTACACTTGCTCGGCCAGGTAAGCGAGTTGCTCGAACAAGACGAAGTACTCGCGCCACCCAAACTGCGCTGGGATTTGCTCTTGTTAGCGCTGGCGTTGCTGATCCCCATGGCCAGCTTTCGCGAGCGCGAAAACCGCAGCCCGTTAAACTACGCCGGCGGATTCATTTTATCGCCGGTGTTTATTGGCGGCATTTCATCATGGCTGTACCTGCAAAAACAATCGACCGCGTTAGGCTTCCCTTTGCTGACCGGGTTTTTTTGCTTTATTTTCTTTCTCGTTCGGCGCCTTTGGCGGCTATATAACGAACGCCAACGTTTGGTTTATGAGAAACTCGCGGCGGAGGAATCGTACAAACTCAAAAGCCAGTTCATCTCCCACATGACCCATGAATTGCGCACACCGCTGGCCGCCATTATGGGATTCAATCGCCTGATGGGGGAAAGTGAACATGGCGATAGGGGGCACGGACAATACACCCGGATCATCGAAAAGAACAGCGATCATCTAATGACCTTAATCAACAACATGCTCGATCAAGGCAAGATCGAGGCCGGGCAGATGAAAATTTCCAAAGCGCCGACCCGAATCCGCGACGTGGTCGACGATGTCGTCGCGACGTTATCCAACATGGCCGCGGAAAAGGGACTGGATCTCAAAGCGTTGTACGCGGATGGCTTGCCGACCACGCTGGATTTGGACGCTTTCCGCCTGCGCCAGGTGTTGCTCAATCTACTCGGCAACGCCCTCAAGTTCACCACACAGGGTTTCGTACACCTGAACTTGAACTGGACTGAGGCTCAGCTGCAAATCGTCGTGGCCGACTCCGGCGCCGGTATGGCGGCGGACGTGCTGGAGCGTATTTTCATTCCGTTCAAGCAGGGCGCGGATAATACGCAGCATTCCTTCGGCGGCACCGGTCTTGGCTTGGCCATTAGCCGTAATCTGTGCGAGCTGATGGGTGGTACGCTAACGGTGGCATCGCAGCTCGGCCAGGGGAGCGCGTTCACGGTTCAAATTCCCGCCACGGTATGCGCCGACAGCAGCGTACCCGCGGCGCCACCGGTAGCGCAATCTAGCGCAGGACGTCTGCATGGCCGCGTACTACTCGCCGATGACAACAACGACATTCGCGATCTGGTGTCGCGCTTGCTAAAGAAACACGGCGTCGACGTGATTTCGGTTGTAAACGGTCGCCAGGCGGTAGAATCGGCGTTGAAAGAATTGCCCGATCTGGTGTTGATGGATATGGAAATGCCGGTAATGGATGGCGTGACCGCCACGAAACAACTCCGCGAAAGGGGCTTCACCAAACCTATCTTCGCGATGACGGCGCATCCGGAAGGCCCGGAAGTGGAGCGTGCTTTGAAAGAAGGTTTTGACGGCTACTTGGAAAAACCGGTGAACCGCGAACGGTTACATGGCATTCTTGCCGCGTTTCTTGAGGCGAGCACCGAACCGGCCGCAGTAATTCGTTAGATTCAATTGGAACACACTATGACGCAAAAGATAATTGTTGAGGTAGACGCGGATTTGGCCGATCTGGTGCCAAATTTTTTGGCCAACCGGCAGAAGGATCTGAAACTCATCACGGCGGCACTGGAAAATGCCAACGATGAAGCGCTACGCATTATCGGTCACAACATGAAGGGCGTCGGCGGCGGCTACGGGTTCGGCGACATTACGGAGTTTGGCAAACATCTCGAGGTCGCGGCCAGGGACAAAAACCATGACGCGGTGCGCGATTTGTTGGCGCAGTATGAACACTATCTTGCGAATATAGAAATACGTTATGTCTCGTGACGATCCCAGGCCTACGACCCAACAACCTGATCTGGCGGAAATTGTCACCCGTTCCTACACCAGCCGCCAGCCGCCCGTGCTGGGCGTGGCGAAAGGCCTAGGTCATGTGTTAGTAGTAGACGATCAGGAAGACAATCGCGCGCTGATTGTGCGCTATCTGAGCCAAGCAGGCTATCAAGTGCGCCAAGCAAGCAATGGTAATGAGGCGTTGGCGTCCATTGCATTTGCCAAACCGGATGTCATCTTAATGGATGTGATCATGCCAGGGGCGAGCGGCTTCGAGATTTGCCAGCAGTTGAAGGCCGATCCGGAGACACTCGATATCCCGTTAGTCTTGATTACGGGATTGCAACGCAGAGATGATCGTATCGCCGGGATCGAAGCCGGCGCCGACGATTTCCTCTCCAAGCCGGTGTATCCCGAGGAGTTGGTGGCGCGAGTGCGTTCCTTGATGCGACTGGCGGAAGCGCGCCGGGCGCTGGAGGAGTCGCGACTAGCGCGGGAGATCGAGCAACGGCAATGGATCCATCGTATGTTCGAGCGCTATGTTTCACCGAAGCTGGTGAAAGAAATACTCGATGAGGGCAATCAACGCGAAAATCCGCTCGAGCGCTTATCGCGCCTGGAAGTGGTGGCGCTATTCGCCGACATGCGCGGCTTTACCAGCATTGCCGAGAAATTGGAACCCAGCAAGGTCGTCGAACTGCTGAACGATTTTTTTTCTCTGATTACGTCCATTGCCTATGAACATGAAGGTACGGTGTTCAATATGGCGGGGGATAGTTTATTGATCGGGTTTGGCGTGCCCCTGCCACAGGCGGACAGCGCCGAGCGTGCCGTGCGTGCCGCATGCGCCATGATCAGGCGTTTCCAGTCGCACGTGGCGGACTGGCAATCGAGCTATGACATCAAAGTGGGCCTGGGTATCGGAATCAGCCGTGGCGAGGCCATCGCAGGTAATGTTGGCTCGCCGACCTACATGAATTACACGATCATTGGTGATGCCGTGAATGTCGCCGCGCGCCTGATGCAAAACGCCAAGGCGAATGAAATTCTTATTTCGGAACCGGTGTTCAGTCAGCTCGGATCACCGGGCGAGGGTTTGCGGCTTGAACCACTACCACCCATGACCTTCAAGGGAAAATCCGCCCCCATGCCGGTATACTGCGTCCGGGTACTGGCCGAAACGTGACCACTGCCGAGTACGGCGATTGCCGCATTTACCTCGACCTGACGAAACATTCATTCGCACAGCCTACTTTCAACGCAATCCTAACGCATTTATGCCTAACGATCTCACTAGCCATCCGCCGCGAATTTTGATCATTGATGATTCCGAGGATCTGCGACTACTGGTGCGTCACTACGTCATGGTGGAATGGCCCGGCGCAAAAATCGAGGACTGGGATCCTGTGGTGCGCGGCAAACCCGGCCCTGATTTTCCGTGGCGCAGTTACGACGCGCTGCTACTCGATTATATGTTGGGCTCGGAAGATGGGTTGATCTGGCTGAAGGAGTTCCGACGCCATCCGAACTGTCCGCCGATCATCTTCATGACCGGGCAAGGTAATGAAGATGTCGCTGTTCAAGCGCTAAAGTCCGGCGCCCACGATTACCTGCGCAAACATGATTTATCACAAGGCCGATTGGTGGGTTCGTTGCGGGATGCATTTTCTCAAAACGATATCGCACCGCCGCCGCTGGCGTTTGACCTGCCGGATTTGCCGATGTCGGAGAATATCGGCGAGCTGGCGACGCGTTCGCAATCGATTCGCGATGCCATGGTGGCTCACGATAGCGCTGCCGGTCGCCAACCACAGTTGGAAATTTCCGGTTATGCCGTGCTACGCAAAATCGGTGCGGGCGGCATGTCTACGGTTTACCTGGCAAGGCGAGAATCGGACAACGCCTTGACGGTGCTAAAACTGCTCAACGCCGATTTGTCGCGCGAGAATGAGTTTCTGCGCCGCTTCATTCGCGAATATGGCATTTTGTCCAAGCTTTCAAGCCCTCATATCGTAAAGATCTTCGACCAAGGTTATACCGCCCAGCACGTCTACATCGCGATGGAATACTTTACCGGTGACGATCTTAAAGCGCGCATCGATCGCGGCATCCCGCCCGAGGAGGCCATTACGCTGCTGACCCAAATGGCGAAGGGACTGCACGCCATTCACGCAGCCGACGTTATTCATCGCGACCTGAAACCGCAAAACATTATGTTCCGCGCCGATGGCGCCCTCGCCATCCTAGATTTCGGCATCGCCAAAATCGTCTCCGAAGAAACGCAGTTGACCGAGCACGGTCAAGTCTTCGGCACGCCTTACTATATGAGCCCGGAGCAGGGTACGGGGAAAATCTTGGACGCGCGTAGCGATTTATACAGCCTCGGCATTATCTTCTACGAGATGCTGATGGGAAAACGCATGTATAGCGCCGAGAACGCGGTCGCCTTGGTGTATAAGCACTTGAACGATCCGATTCCGTTCTTGCCCGGCCCGCTATCCAAATACCAAACCTTGCTGGAACGAGCCGTCGCGAAAGTACCTAGTGATCGATTCGAATCCGCTGCAAGCATGCTTGCGTATGTCGAAAAGCAGTTCCCAAATTAGCGGCTAATTTCACGGCGATTCCCGGTGGCCGACGTATAATGCGCCCTCGCCATGAACACCCTAGATTTTCGCCTGAGTTCCACGTTGCAACATCAAAGCCTGCCGCCGCTCGCCGGATCGGCGGACGCGTTGATCATGGCGAAACTATCCGAGCGCTACCGCCCGTTAGTCATTTTTACCGCGAGCGCCTGGCATGCGCAGCGTTTACGCGCCGAGATTTTGTGGTTCGCGCCGACAAAATCCGTTCATCTGTTGCCCGATTGGGAAACATTACCCTATGACCAGATTTCACCGCATCAGGATCTGACTTCCGAGCGGCTCGCCACCCTTTATCAATTTTCGCGCGACGCATGTGACATCGCCTTGCTGCCGATCACAACGGCGCTCTATCGCCTGCCACCGCAAGCGTTCCTCGCCGCCCACACGTTCTTCCTGCGGCAAAATGAACAGTTGGATTTGCCCGCGCTGCGCTCGCAGCTAACCGTCGCCGGTTATGCCAACGTCAGCCAAGTTTTGCGACCCGGGGAATACGCCATGCGCGGCGGCTTGATCGATCTATTCCCGATGGGCAGCGCCATGCCGTATCGCATTGATCTGCTCGATTCGGATATCGAGACTATCCGCACCTTCGACGTCGATACCCAACGCAGCATCTATCCGGTCAAGGAGATTCGTTTGTTGCCGGCGCGCGAATTCCCCTTCGATGAGGCCGGACGCAGCGCGTTCCGCCAAAATTTCCGCGAGAAATTTGAAGGCGATCCGTCGAAAAGCGCGCTGTATAAGGATGTCAGCAACGGCATCGCACCGGCCGGCATTGAATATTATTTGCCGCTATTTTTCGATAGCACGGCGACGCTGTTCGATTACCTTCCGGCCAACGCCCGGGTGTGTTTACACCACGGTGTGACCGCTGCGATTGAGCAATTTTGGCGCGATGCGAAATCTCGTTATGAGCTGCTCGGCGGTGATCGAACACGGCCTATTCTGAAGCCAGTGGATGTATTTTTGACTGCCGAGGATTTTTTTATCGGACTCAAGCCGTTTGCGCGCATCGACCTGCCCGCATTCGTCGCAATAGCGGACCCCGAGGAAGTTAAAGCCGGGCAGATTGACACAGCGCCGCTGCCTGCGCTGGACGTGGATCGCCGCGCCAACAACCCAATTGAAAAATTAGCCGCGTTTGTCAACGCATTCCCCGGACGCGTGCTGATCGTCGCGGAAAGTCTCGGCCGACGCGAAACCCTGCTCGAATTGTTTGGCCGCCATACGCTAAAGCCCACGACTTGTGACGACTACGCGGCGTTTGTCGCCAGCGACGAACGTCTCATGCTCACGGTCGCGCCGCTTGCCATGGGCTTCGTTTTGACGCAGCCACATTGGGCGATCATCACTGAAAATGAGTTATATGCCACACAGGTCAAACAAACGCGGCGCCGCGATGCGCGCAAGGTCACCTCGGAAAGCATGTTGCGCGACCTATCGGAACTGCGCATCGGCGATGCGGTCGTTCACGCACAACACGGTATTGGGAAATATCTCGGTCTCATCAATCTAGATTTAGGCGAGGGCGAAACGGAATTTTTACATCTTGAATACGGCGGTGGCGACAAGTTGTACGTGCCGGTTGCGCAGCTCCATCAGATCAGCCGTTACGCCGGCGCCAGCCCAGAAGCCGCGCCATTGCATCGTCTCGGCAGTGGCCAATGGGAAAGGGCGAAACGCAAAGCCGCCGAGCAAGTGCGCGACACGGCGGCAGAATTGTTGAATCTCTACGCCCAACGCGCCGCCCGCGAAGGCTTCGCGTTTGCGTTTGATCCGCAGGACTACGACAACTTCGTCGCGGGATTTGCGTTTGAAGAAACCCCCGACCAGGCGGCGGCGATCAGCGCGGTTATTGAGGACATGCGGTCCGGCAAGCCCATGGATCGCTTGGTGTGCGGCGATGTCGGCTTTGGCAAAACCGAAGTCGCGATGCGCGCGGCGTTTATGGCGGTGTCCGGCGGTAAGCAAGTGGCGATTTTGGTTCCCACGACGTTGCTGGCGGAACAACATTTCGAGAATTTCACCGATCGCTTCGCCGAATGGCCGGTGAAGATCGCCGAGATCTCGCGCTTTCGCTCGGCGAAGGAACAGACCGCGGCCCTGGCGGGGTTGGCCGATGGGACCATCGATATCGTCATCGGTACCCATCGATTGATTCAAAAGGACGTCAAATTCAAGCGCCTGGGTTTAACCATTATCGACGAAGAACATCGCTTTGGCGTGCGGCAGAAAGATCAACTCAAAATGCTGCGCGCCGAGGTCGATGTGTTGACGCTTACGGCGACGCCGATTCCGCGCACCCTCGCGATGTCAATGGAGGGATTGCGGGATTTTTCCGTCATCGCCACGGCGCCGCAACGACGCTTATCAATCAAGACCTTTGTCTACCCCTATAGCGTCGGGATTATTCGCGAAGCGATATTGCGTGAATTGAAACGCGGTGGGCAAGTTTATTTTCTGCACAATGACGTTGCTACGATTCAATTGGCCTACGAAAAACTCGCGGGCCTATTGCCCGAGGCGCGCATCGCCGTCGCCCACGGCCAGTTGCGCGAGCGCGATCTGGAGCAAGTCATGCGCGATTTCTATCAACAGCATTTCAACGTTTTGCTGTGTTCCACGATTATCGAGACCGGCATCGACGTGCCGACCGCGAATACCATCATTATTGAGCGTGCCGATAAATTCGGTTTGGCGCAACTGCATCAATTGCGCGGCCGCGTCGGCCGGTCCCATCATCAGGCCTATGCCTATTTGCTCACCCCGCCGGAGGATTCCCTGACCGCGCAAGCGAAGAAGCGGCTTGAGGCGATTCAGATGATGGAAGATTTAGGTTCAGGATTTTTCTTGGCGATGCACGACTTGGAAATTCGTGGCGCAGGAGAAATCCTCGGCGATTCGCAAAGCGGCGAGATGCAGGAAATCGGATTTAACCTGTACGTGGACATGCTCAATGCGGCGGTGCGCGCGCTAAAGCAGGGCAAAGTGTGGGACGTCGCTGCGCCGCTGGAATTCACCACGGAAATAAATCTCCATGTTCCCGCCTTGTTGCCGAACGATTATTGCGGCGATGTCCATGAGCGCCTGGTTTTATATAAGCGCTTGGCGAGCAGCCAAACCTTGGACGATCTGAGCGCGTTGCAAGAGGAAATGATCGATCGTTTCGGTTTGCCGACAACGCCGGTTCGGGCGCTGGTGGAAAGCCATCGCTTGCGGGTGATGGCGGCGGCGGTGGGGGTGGCAAAAATCGACGCCAGTCTGGATGCCATTCAATTGCAGTTTATTCCCAATCCGCCGATCGATGCGGCCCGCGTGATTCAATTGATTCAGCGTAATCGTCACTACAAATTGGCCGGCCCGGATAAACTCAAGGTGATCGAAGCGTTTCCGGATTTGGAGAAAAGAATCGGAAGAGTAAAAACTTTACTAGGCGAATTTCAGTGAGCCCAAAGCAGGAAATTGTGGCAGACCAAGGCGACGCCGTCTTGGTGTTACAAGGAACGGCCGTCGAGCGTGGCGACGTGGAGGTGGTGGCGCGGTTAACCGGCGCCAAACGTATCGCGTGCCCGGCGCCGAATGTTTACAAGCTGTCGAACGCGCAGCCGCATGAAAAATTGCAATCGATGTGCAACGAATTCAAGTTGGATTTTGCCTTCGTTCCGGCGACGCTGGATCTAGCGTATTTCAAGCTTGTGGCCATGGACATGGATTCCACGCTGGTTAACATCGAAACCTTGGACGAGGTGGGCGACTACGCCGGATTGAAACAGGAAATTGCGTCCCTCACAGAACAATCGATGAATGGCGTAGTCGACTTTGCCGAGAGTTTGCGCCAACGTGTCGCGTTGTTGAAAGGTTTGGATGCGAGCGCACTGGAACGGGTTTACGCCGAGCGACTAGAACTCAATCCCGGCGCCGCAAAATTCATCGCGACATTAAAGGCGCACGGGATCAAGACCATGCTGGTCTCCGGGGGATTTACCTTCTTCACGGAACGGCTGAAACAGCGCCTTGATTTGGATTTTGCCTTTGCCAATGAACTTGAAATCGTCGAGGGAAAACTCACCGGCGCCATGCTCGGGCCGTTACTCGATCCCGCGGCGAAGGCGGAAAAAGTCAGCGCAGTGAGTTCGCTTCTAGGTATTGTTCAGCCGGGTCGCGTGATTGCGATCGGTGATGGCGCCAACGATCGCGCGATGTTCGACGCCGCCGGTACTGCCATTGGCTATCGGCCCAAGGCGGTGCTGCGTCCCCACGCGCGCTATATCATCGATTATGTCGGCCTGGACGGGGTAGCGAACTTGTTTGCTTAGGGCGCGAGGGCGAGTATGCTAATGTTGTGTTTTCCCTGCGCCGCCGTACGATTTTGCGATTGAATCGAGCGGGTGCAGACAAGCAAAAGGATTCGATTGATGGGTGGTTTTAAGATTCGCATGATTATCGCGTTGGTTATCGCGGGGTTTTCGCTGATTTCTTATTTCAGCTCGACCACGCACAACCCCATCACCGGCGAGAAGCAGCACATCGGCATGACCGAGGACGAAGAAATCGCCTTGGGCTTACAATCGGCGCCGGAGATGGCTAAGCAGTTCGGCGGACTATCGCGCAATGCGGACGCGAGTACATTGGTGGCGCAAATCGGCAACGAGGTGGTACAACGGTCGGTCGCGAAAACGTCAAAGTATCAATTCAATTTTCACCTGCTTGCCGATCGGCAAACGGTGAATGCATTTGCGCTGCCGGGCGGCCAGATTTTCATCACCGAGGCGCTGCTGGGCCGGCTCAAGACCCGCGGCCAGCTTGCCGGCGTATTGGGCCACGAGGTCGGCCACGTATTGGCGCGCCATTCCGCCGAGCATGTCGCAAAACAAAAGCTGACTTCAGGCCTGACGACGGCCGCCGTGATCGGCGTTGACCCGAGCGGCGGCGGCGCACAAATGGCGCAAATGGTCGCGGGACTGATCAATATGAAATACGGCCGCGCCGACGAACTGGAGTCCGACAAGCTAGGTTTGCGCCTTATGTCCGAAGCGGGCTATGACCCGCGCGCGTTGATCGGCGTGATGGAGATTTTGGCACACGCCAGCGGAGGCAGCCGCCAACCGGAATTTTCCAGCAGCCATCCCAGCCCCGAGAATCGCGTGCAGAAAATTGAAGAGGGATTGAGCGAGTTGTTTCCCAACGGCGTCCCAACAGGATTGAAGCCTTGATGCGAATGAAACCCCGTTTTCTAGTTGTTGCTTCTATGATCAGTGCGCTGCTCTGGATCGACACGCCCCGCGCGGCGGATAAGAATATCGAGCCGCCGCCGCAAGTTCAGGAACTCGAATCCATCACGGTCGAGGGCGTGCGCCCGGAAGAAGATCAACCGAAGAAAGTCGATCCGGAAAAACGGCTGAAGCAAGAGTTGGAGAAAGACAAAAAAGCAATTCAGGAAATCAAGAATGCCCGCGGCCAGGGCCAGGTGAGAGTTAAAGGCCCGCTCGCGACCTATTGCCTCAACTACGACAACAGCAACCCGTTGACGCAAAATAGT
>JANMJR010000301.1:0-2711 GCA_031371465.1 Pseudomonadota bacterium | reverse complement strand
TCGTAGCGATACATAGTTTATCTTTACAGAACGAATTTGCCGCCGATGATAAGGAGCATGGTCGCCAACAAGGAACGCAGCACGCGCTCGGGAACATGGGAACTCAAATGGCTGCCGAGCCAAATGCCGGGCAGCGAGCCGAGGAGTAGACTGCCGAGTAATACGAAATCGACCGTGCCCAATGCCGCATGGCCCAAGCCGCCGATCAGCGTTAACGGCACCGCGTGAGCAATGTCGGTACCCACGACTTGGCGAGTCGACAGGCGCGGATACAGGATAAAAAGCGCCAGCGTCCCAAGGGCGCCGGCGCCGACGGATGAAACGGTCACCAACACGCCGAGCAATAAACCGACGATCACGGTGTTGACGGCGGCTTGACGCGAGATGGTAATGGTTTGGGCAAACTCGCGATGCGAATTTTGTTTTTGGAACAGGCCGCGCAGGATAATCGACAGGGCAGTGAGAATCAGCGCCACGCCCAAGGTCGTCATGATGATGGAATTAAACGTTTCGCTCGCCGGCCCCAAGCGGTGCAGCACGTAGAGTGTCATCAATGCCGCCGGAACGCTACCGGCGCCCAACAGGCCGACAATGCGCCAGTTGATGTTGGATTTTTTCTGATGCGCGATAGTGCCGCCGGCCTTGGTAAGGGCGGCATAGAGTAAGTCAGTGCCCACGGCCGTGGCGGGCGAAAAGCCGAAACCCAATACCAGCAGCGGCGTCATCAGTGAGCCGCCGCCGACACCGGTAAGGCCGACAATGATGCCGACGATTAATCCTGATATTGGGTATAGCCAATCCATTTTTGTAGACGATGCGCGCTAAGTCGGTAAGGACACGCAGGTTATCAAACGCTCTATAGATAACAAAGGAATATTAATTTATAATTTCATTCCATTTAGTTATAAATAACTCAATCATGAAGTTACAGCAGTTACGCTACCTGTGTGAAGTGGTAAAACAAGGACTTAGCGTTTCCGATGCAGCGACGGCGCTCCACACCTCCCAACCCGGCGTGAGCAAACAGATTCGCCTGCTGGAAGAAGAGCTGGGCGTGGAAATGCTGGTCCGCAGCGGCAAGCGCGTCGTGGATTTAACGGAATCGGGCCGTGCAATCGTCGAAGTGGCGCAGCGGGTTTTACGCGAGGCCGCTAACCTCAAGCGCGTGGCAGAAGACTATCATACAGAAGACACAGGAACTTTCACGATAGCAACCACTCACACCCAAGCACGTTATTCGCTGCCCAACGTGATCAAACTGTTTTCCGAGCGCTATCCCAAGGTCAAACTCAACTTGCACCAGGGCAATCCGGGGCAGATCGCCGCGGAGGTCATGGCGGGCAAGGCGGACCTAGGCATCGCCACTGAATCCCTCGCCAACGTAGCCGAGTTGATGTCTTTGCCTTGTTACGAGTGGCATCATTGCCTAGTCACCCCGCTCGACCATCCACTGCTCGCGCAAGGGTCGATCAGCCTGTTCGACATCGGTCGTTATCCCATCATCACCTACGACACGGCATTCGCCGGCCGCAGCAAAATCAACCGCGCCTTCGAACAACAAGGCGTAACGCCAAACATCATCCTCTCCGCCCTCGATGCCGACGTCATTAAAGCCTACGTCGCGTTGGGTTTAGGCATCGGCATCGTCGCTAAAATGGCCTTCGAGCCGGAACGCGACACGGGCTTGCGCATGATCGAAATCGACGATCTTTTTCCGCTTAACACCACGCGCATCGCGTTTCGCCGCGATGGCTACTTGCGGCGCTACGTGTACGAATTCATGGAACTGTTCGCCCCGCATCTCACGCGGGAGGTGGTCGAGCGATCACGCACCGGCGAGGCGGATGCTTATGTGATTGAAAGTTTGAATGTCATTCTGAGCGCAGCGAAGAACCTGCTTTAGTATGCATAGGAAAGCAGATTCTTCGGCCTACCGGCCTCGGAGTGACAGACTAGCGTTTTGCCTGAGCGAGTGCGAGCTTCGCAATCGCCGCTTGTAATTCCGGAATGTCGCCGATCGGCGTGCTGACAATGATTTCCAGATCGGGAAATTGTTGCTGAACCGGCGCAATCAATGCCGGCAAATCTTCGCGCAAATGCCGGCCAGCCGCGAGAAAAATGGGCACAACGCTAACGCGCTTCACGCCCTGTTTTGCAAGCACGCCCAAACATTCCTGAATGCCGGGCTGCATCAATTCCAGAAACGCGAGTTCCACCGGCATGTCCGGCGCCTGCGCGCGGATCAGCGCTTGAATCGCCTTGAACGGCGCTGCCCACTTCGGATCGCGCGAGCCGTGGGCGAACAAGACGAGGGCGGATTTGGGGGATGGAACGGCCATTAGATTTGCGTTGCCGAGCCGACGCCGGGTCCGCACTCGATCTGACAGGAAAGCCCTGTCCAACAATTCGTGTTGCTTAGGACACTACGCCAGAAAGCGCGCGGATCCTTGCTCATGGCGATGCCTGCCCCGGAAGCCTCACTAGTGTTGCCTCGTGGCGCGGTCAGTTTTTGTATGACGGTTGTGATCATCTTATAGAGTTTATTCCAAATCTTGGCGCACCATATGATTCGTCCCCACCTTATAGCGAACCGATGTCGTCTCAATCTAACTCAACCGCGCGTCGAGGTTGACGCGCCGCACCTAGCCCGGAGGGCATGGTACGGCACCTAAACTCCCCTCTGCCTGCACTTAAGCGAAAAGATTCACACC
>JANMJR010000246.1:0-1678 GCA_031371465.1 Pseudomonadota bacterium | reverse complement strand
CGCACGCGCGCTACCTTCCTGCGAAATACCCACATCCCAAGAGTTATTCCGGCGGCGGTTGCCTGCAAGTCATGGCGACGCACGACCTATTTCACACTGCCGAAGGTCACTAAGGGGACGCTAAGTCACGCATAGTCTTTGGGCTCGCGATCCATTCCGGTCGGTCACGGTCAAGTCCTCGTGCGTCCGGTGTCGTTGGAACAGCGGACGCTGGATGCCCTGCCTACAACGGTCGTCCGCAATTATTTGAGTAACTCGGCGAGCTGCGCGCGTACGTTAAGCCTTGCGGTTTCCGTGGCGGCACTGCTGTAACCCAGGGTCACGCCCCGGTTGATGCATGAGGCCGGTTCCGGCGTCATGGATTCGAGGATGGACGAACCACGCCACCGGCATTTCGCCACGCTCGGAACATTCGGCAGCTTGATAACCGGCAACGAAGGATCGTCAAATGCATGGTGCGCCGCCGGGTAGACATTGATATCCGCTGCGTGGCCCAATGCCTTGAGAGCGCCGACATATTCTTGGCATGCACTGGCGGGCGTCCAATCGTCCAATTCTCCCGAATGAATCCGTAACGGCGCGTAGATCGACTTAAGTTCCGGCACACTCACGTTGCAATACGGATACATGGCGATAAAGGCGCGAAATCCTCCGCTACCAGGCGCTGCGAACGTATCCTTTGCCCACTGGGTAGCAGCGTCGAGCGTGAGCAAGCCGCCGTGCGACGCCCCCATCAGCACAATTCGATTCGCATCAATCTTTGGATGAGTCGCCAACACACTAAGGGCGCCGTAAACATCCGGCAGACGTTGCAGCGGCCTGAGCCGCCGCAAATCCTCACAGATACTCGCGAAGCCGCGCGGCCGGAAGCTATCAACCACAAAGGTAGCGTAGCCCCATTCACGCAGCAACGGCACCCACGCTTTATCTGCATGGCCGATGCCCGCGCAGCCGTGCGCAAGTACGATGACGGGGAATGGCCCTGGGCCGGCCGGAAACACAAGCTCGCCGGATACTGGAATAGACTGACCAGCCAACAAGGTAAACCCGGGCGATCTGGCGGACGAGCCGTCTTGAGATTCACGGACCATCACCAAAGGTTTCGCGCTGCTGAACCAGATGGTGCCCGCATCGTTTTGGCTTAAAGTGGTCTTAATTGAGTCGGGATTTTGCGCTTGAGCCGCGCAAAACACCCACGCGATGAGCAACGATACGCAAAGCTGTTTCATTCGATTTCCCTAGACGAGCCCATCGTGGCGAACCCTCGGTGCCCGGATGACATTGTTGAGTTAAGTATACGCCGAGGCGAATTGCGCGTTGGCGTGCGCGGCTCATCTTTATCAGCGACCCCATTCGGTGAACAAGTCGTTCACCGATGGCGTATTTCGCAATCTACTGAACCCGACGCGTGCGACCCATCCCGCGAATAGGGTATATGCCAAGACAATCGCCCAGGGCTATGATGTTCTAGCCAGCACTTACAACGCGGCATTTCAAATCGACATTTGCGAGGCATCGTGACCACAGTAATGATCGACGAGGATGACGCAGCCTTTCTGAACCGCTTCTGCAAGATTGTCGCGGCCGATCCTGAACTGGAACTTTTTGCTGCGGTGGCGGATGGCGCCTCGGCGCGCCAGGCACTGGCCAAGCACGCGCCGGATGTGTTGCTCATCGA
>JANMJR010000205.1:0-6109 GCA_031371465.1 Pseudomonadota bacterium | reverse complement strand
CGGCGGTGAATACGGCATTCGCGGCTTTATCCAAGCGCACGATCAAAAGACCGGCAAGCTGCTGTGGAAGACCTACACCATTCCCGGAAGCGGTGAGCCGGGCAACGACACCTGGAAGGGTGATTCCTGGAAGACCGGCGCAGGCTCAACCTGGGGTGTGGGTTCTTATGATCCGAAGCTGAATCTGGTCTATTGGTCGACCAGTAATGCCGGGCCGTGGGGTGGCGCTACGCGCGGTAACGATTCAATCGATATCGGACAGTACAGCAACCTTTGGACTGCTTCTCAGCTTGCCTTTGACGCCGATACCGGCAAAATCGTCTGGGGTTATCAATGGACGCCGAACGATGTGTGGGACTACGACGGCATCAACGAAGCGGTGCTCACCGATATCGACATCGGCGGACAAAAAACGCCGGCGCTGCTGCATGCCGATCGCAATGGATTTTTCTACGTGCTGAATCGCCAGACCGGCAAACTGATCGCGGCTGATCCGTTCGTCACGGTGAACTGGGCCTCCCATGTGGATCTCAAGACCGGCCGGCCGGTCGAAGCAGCGGACAATGCGAAGCGGCCGCAAAAAGGCAAATGGGCGCGCAATGTGTGCCCGAACTTGATCGGCGGTAAAAACTGGTCGCCCATGTCTCACAGTGCACAAACTGGTTTGACGTATTTACCGGCGTTTAACATGTGCATGGACATTGCCAACAAAGAAGAGGAATACTCACCCGGAAAATTCTACTTGGCCTCCGAGTTCAATCTCGACATGGCGGGCGCTTCCGGCGCCCATTTAGCGGAGTTTATGGCATGGGATCCGGTTGCGAAGAAAAAGGTCTGGAGCATTAAGGAAGACCTGATGTTCGTCAGCGGCGCGATGTCAACCGCCGGTGGCTTGGTGTTTTACGGCAACCAGCAAGGCGAAGTAAAAGCAGTGGACGCGAAGACCGGTAACGTACTGTGGCAATTTCAAATGGGCACGGGCATCATACAAAGCCCGATGACTTATTCCATCGGTGGTAAGCAATACTTGGCCGTCGTGGCCGGCCGTAGCAAAGGACCGCCCTCGTTCTTCGGCAAGATCGGCCAACGTGTGGTCGATGCCAGCCCGGAGGGCGGCATACTAGCGGTGTTTGAACTCGGCAACTAATCGCGCGAGTTGTTCACCGGCGAACGGCGGGGCGGGTCCCCGCCGTTTTCATGCCGGCGCCGTGAGGTACTCCGAATGACTGTTGATGCGTTTGAAATAAATGTTTAAGTGATGGAGATAGGGGCGTGAAATTCAAATTGTTTGCTTCAAGCGCGGCGTCGATTGCCGCGGCATGCTTGGTTTTCAGAGCCGGTGTCATTTCAGCGGAAGAAAAGGTCGAAGCACTACAGAATCCCTACGAAGGGCGTACGGACGTTTTGGAGGATGGCGGTAGCCTATTGAATCAATATTGCTCCCACTGCCATGGGCCTTTCGCCGAACAAGGCGAACGCGTTCGCGATTTGCGCCGGCTCAACATCCGTTACGGCGACGATGCGATCAATTTGTTCTGGACCACGGTTAACAACGGACGCATGGATAAGGGCATGCCGGTGTGGAAAGAAGCCATCAGCGACGATATCAAATGGCGCATCTACACTTTTTTGCAGTCCGTTCAGACCAAGCGATAAATCGTGCCACGCCGCTTATCCCGATTGCTGATGGTTGCCCTTGTTTGTATTCTCGCGTCATTTTGGGCAAGCGCGGCGCGTGCTCATGGCGTTACGCTTAAGCTGCACCATTTCTTGCCAGCGGATTCGCCCTTCCATACCCAGTTTCTTTTGCCGTGGCTGGCGAAAGTGGAAAATGAATCCCATGGTCTGCTGCGGTTTCAGGTTTTTCCGGCGCAGCCGATGGGGCCACTTTACGATCAAGTGAAAGCGGGGGCGGCGGACATCGTATGGACCGCAGTCGGCAATCCCGCTGGGCGCTTCCCGGCGTTTGAGGTGTTCAATTTGCCGTTCACGATCCATAGCGCGCAAGGATCGAGCCGGGCACTGTGGGAGTACGTACAAGCGAACGACTTGGCAAAGAAAGAATTCGCCGGCGTGCGCCTGCTCGCCGTTCAGGTTGCCACGCTCGAGTCGAATGAAAAAGCGCGACTACTTTCCGGCACATTGATATTCGCGATGAATTCCGCCGCCTACAAGAGCCTGTCGGATGAGCTTAAGAAAGTGATTATTGCGAATAGCGGCGCTGAAACATCGGCGTGGCTCGGTAAGATTCTGGGCGCCAGCAGCGCGGTCACGTCGGCAGCAAGTCAGCCCGCCGCGCCAAACACGATCGACGCCAAGATCAAGGATCTCGATCAGCGCGGACTGGACGGCAAAGAGTTAGTGGAAAGCGCGCGCGCGTTACTTGCGGAATTCGATTCCCCGAATTAAGGAGACTCTGAATAAGTCAGGTTTCGTCATAATGCTGCGTTGCAAACAAAAAATATCGCAATATGTAGAAACCGGAATCTGTCCGGACGCAGTGTCCGATGGTGTCTAACCGCAAGCGCCTCCGGGCGCAAAAAGCACCCATTCGTTATAGTGGCCGTGATCGGCTCGAATCGACCCATTGCAGCCTGTGGCGTACGTCTGCAAATGGGAACGCTAACTGAACGACTTTGCGGAAATTCGGACGTCAATTCGAATGTAGCGAATAATTCCCAACACCTATTCAATTTTCTTGCCCTAAAAACGTATGGGTTCGGTTCAAGGGCTGATCGACAAATCTACCAATTTGAACAAAAATCTGCGGGTTCTATCCGCAGCTGAGGTGAATGGCTTTACCTTTGGCCGGGTAACTATGCTGGTTACAGATTTACCCATTCTTTTCACCAGATTCAGGATTTTGCGGGGATTGAGAAAATGTTTAGCTAAACACCTCCGGTGCGAGTATGTTCAAGCTTATATCTTTTTCAAAAAACCCGCTGACGCGAAATTGGATTCATGTGGCGATCTACCAGCCCGCCCATGACTCCGGCTTAAAGCGGCTTAGGTACTCGTCATATTTGCAATTCCAATAGGAGGTAATAAGTGATAAGCCACATCTTCAAGATAATTTCTTACTTTACATTAGCTTCGTTGATTGTTGCCTTTCCCGTTTTTGCGCAACAGAACGGATCCGAACGCATGCAAAGCGTCCCGCATATTGACGAACTCATCATTGTATTGAAGTCACATGCCCGCGGCCCGAAAGATTCGATCATGAGTAATATTCAGGCGAAGAAGCTCAGTGATTTTTCGCGAATGGACTTAAAACCCTCCCGCGTATCTGATGAGGAACGTCAGATTGTCAAATTGCCAAGAAAGTTAACGCCAGCCGAGGCGGAAGCTTTAGCCAACTATCTCAAGCTCAATGAAGACGTAGAAGACGTACTTCCAAACTATCGTATTTTTTTACAAGCTGTACCGAATGACACGCGCTATGCCTTGGATCAATGGAATCTGCAGTCGACCACTGGCGGAGCAAATTTACCCCTTGCTTGGGATGTAACGAAGGGATCGAGTAACGTTATCGTCGGAATTATTGACAGCGGGACTCTTCCGCACGCTGACCTTACTGGACGCATTTTGTCTGGATACGACTTTGTCTCTAACATCGCAACTGCCAACGATGGAACTGGTCGAGATTCTATTCCAGCCGATCCTGGGGACTGGATAACGGCCGTGGAATCTGCTTCGGGTACTTTCGTCGGTTGCCCGATCACCAATAGTACCTGGCACGGAACGAACGTCGCAGGAATTATCGGCGCTGCGAGCAACAACGGCGCTGGTGTTGCGGGCATTAATTGGGTATCTAAAATTCTGTCAGTACGGGTGACTGGAAAGTGCGGGGGAACTGTTAGTGATCTAATTGACGCTTTAAAATGGACTGCAGGGTTGCCTATAATTGGAGTTCCCAACAATACCAATATTGCAAAGGTAATAAATACCAGCTTGGGGGGGTAGGTCCGTGTAGCGCCATTCTTCAGACCGCGATTAATCAAGTCGCGGCAAGGAATGTGGTCATTGTTGCAGGTGCCGGTAATAACGGTGGAAGCGCCAATAATTTTTATCCAGCTAACTGCGCAAATGTAGTCTCGGTAGCGGCTATAACAAAACTCGGAACTAAAGCTTCCTACACAAATACGGGGACTTCCGTCGCATTGAGTGCGCCCGGCGGCGACAATGTAACGACAAACGTTTTTTCGACAAGCGATAGCGGCCTAATTACCCCTACCGGCAGTAACGCATACATTTCAAATTCCGGGACGAGCATTTCAGCCCCGCATGTTTCTGGGGTTGCGTCCTTGATGCGCTCCGTCAATACAGGATTAACTTTGGGCCAAGTCAAGAACACGCTTCGGCTGTCGACAAAAGTGTTCCCTACGGGAAGCGGATGTACGACGTCGACTTGTGGATCCGGCATAGTTAACGGCGCTAAAGCTACCCAGCTTGCTCGAAGCAATGTTGCCGGATCTAGCCATACTCTTGCCGTCAAATCGGATGGGACAGTATTAGCATGGGGCTATAACGCGAGCGGAGAACTGGGAATCGGTTCAACGGTATCTACAACCGTGCCCGTTCAAGTTACGGGACTCACCGGCGTAATTTCTGTGGCGGCGGGATCTGGTCACAGCTTGGCGTTGAAGTCGGATGGAACCATTTGGGCGTGGGGACAATTGGCGGGAAATGGGACGGCAACGAATCAGTTATCGCCGACTCATTTTCCAGGACTCAGTGGCGCAGTCGCGATATCGGCGGGATGGTTTCATTCGATGGTACTTAAGGCCGACGGCACGGTCTGGTCATGGGGAGAAATTTTTTTTGGAGAAGTTGGTGACGGATCGACTATAAGGCGCTTGTCACCGGTTCAAGTTGGAGGAGGACTGACTTCAGCGAAGGTGATTGCTGCTGGAAACCAGAAGTCCTTTGCAATACTTACCGATGGTACGGTGAGGGCGTGGGGACAAAACAACTTTGGACAATTGGGAGACGCTTCGACTGTAGATAAACATACCCCCGTGACAGTGTCAGGATTGGGGGGCGTTGTTTCGATTTCGGCCTCCTACGGACATACTATTGCTGCAAAGTTCGACGGTACCGTTTGGACATGGGGTGACAATTCTAGTGGTGAACTTGGAAATGGCACCACAATTGGTCGTATCACGCCAGCAACAGTTACGAATTTGAATTCCGTAATACAGGTAATTGCTAGGGGAGGTTCTTCAAGTGCCCTAAAGTCTGACGGGACCGTATGGTCATGGGGAATAAATGGGTCAGGTAACCTTGGTGACGGTACCGATATCGATCGGCTTTTACCTGTAGCAACCTTGATATCTAGTGTGACTGCAATTTGTGGAGGAGAGGTTTCATTTGCCGTTAAAGCCGATGGATCGGTTTGGGCATCGGGATACGGTAGGACTGGAAATGTCGGGAATGGTTCGAGCGGCCTGAACGCATTTTTTCTGTCGCCAGTTCAAGTACATGGACTAAACAATGTCGGATTATTGAAACTTATTCCTTAGCCGCGTCGTCAAGCAATGGTTTCGCAATTTACGATAAAAGCAATACAACTACAGCTGTAAGTTAGGCAACGGACACATCGTTGTACTCGTGACGATAAATTGTTCGATTTTTTGAATCCGCGCGAGTCCTTCTGTTCAATTCCAGTAGGAATACTAACAAGTGCGGCAAGCCCGAACGGCAACTTTCCGACGATGCACTGGGGCAATCGATTGACTGCAATTGGCCGGATGATGCCTGACCCTAGCAGTTTGTTGAAATTCGATAGTTATCACCATTTTTCGCTGAAAAGAATTGTTTTCGGGGTATGGAAAATATCGGAAATGAAAAACAAATCGTTTCTAGCCTGAAGTTCCTATAAGCGAAGAGCGAGTTTTGTTTGTGTTTCAAGCGCTTGACTTGAAACCGGCGTTCTCTTTTCTGTCTACAACTGGATCTTCTGGAGCAATTCGAGCGCGCGCGTTTGCTTCGCGTTGGGGCTCGTGACGACGTCAAAGGCAGGTGCGTTTTCTGCGGCCTGCGATGTGCGGCAGGTATTGCGCACGATGGTGGCGAGTTCAGCGATCAAGGTCGCAAAGCTATGCGCCGG
>JANMJR010000464.1:0-3841 GCA_031371465.1 Pseudomonadota bacterium | reverse complement strand
TACAATCGGGATAGGTCAGATCATCCTTCCTATGGGCATGTCTGTAGAGGCAGTGGCCCGAGGTGGCCCGAGGCCAGCCTCCCAGCCCCTATCCATGCGGCTCTCCAGGCATGCGGCGCCAGGACGAGGTGGCCTAGGGCCAGCCAAGCGCGATACTGCTTCTGGCAAGGCAACGAAAAAATGTAGGGTGGATCAAGCGTGGCATAAGGACAAATGCTGCCACCAGAATCGGATCCACCATTCATCAATTCCGGTGACTTCAACATATAGCGCCTTGATCAACCCGACCGCCCAGACGGCGAAACGCCTGAATAGATTCGTTACGTTAAATGGATTGGCAAGCGCCGTATTCGGTAGCGAAATTCTTGAACCAGAATCAATGCACCGTCGCGCAAATCGCTTTCGGTTTGCGCTAACACCGTGAGGAGATTGGTGTTGACCGATTCGGCGGTTTCATCATCGAGACGAAAAATGATGGTGCTGGGTTTGTCGTTAAGTCCAAGGGCGAGCAGATCGCCGAAATCCAGATCGAACGTTCGGACGATTCGATCTTGGCTTCGAGCGAGTTCGAGGATCTCTGAATCCTTGGCGCGTTGCATCCCAATATCGCGCACGTATACGACGTCGTGTCCCTGTTCACGCAAAACCCGACGGTACGCGGCGAGATACCCGCGTCCGCGACGAAATTCATTTCGAACGTATATGAAACTCGACGATACGATCATCCGCAGCGAGTGCGGCGTAACGCAGCGCCTGGCCAATATCCTGTCTCTCAAGATCGGGATAGTCGGCGAGAACTTCATCGGGCGTCATACCATTGCCGATTAAATTCACAATATGCGCCACGGAAATACGTAAGCCGCGAATCGCGGCGCGTCCACCGAGCACATTTTGATCAAACGTTATGCGGTCGAACATGCGAGTTTGTGAGAAAGTTGGTATGAAATTATACCGCGGCGTAGCGATAACACCGCTATTTTGGAGGCAAAGCTGATGAACGATGTACGCAACTGGCTGGAAAGTTTGGGCTTAACGCAATACGTTGACGCGTTTGAGTCGAGTGACGTTGATCTGGACGTGTTGCCGAGCCTGAACGAAGGCGACCTGGAAAAATTGGGCGTGTCCCTCGGCCATCGCAAGAAAATGTTGAAGGCGTTGGCTGAATTGCGGAGAGGCGCGTCCGATGCCTTGGCTAGCGAAGGGAGGGCTCCTCCCGCCATGACCGCGCCTGAGAATTCCTCGCCCGTAGTCGATGCCACCTCCACCGGCGAACGCCGCCAGTTAACGGTGATGTTCTGCGACTTGGTCGGTTCGACGGCATTGAGGCCAAAGCGCTGCTTGAGGAATTGGCGTAATGATTGCCGGTGACCGTCCGTGATGCATTCCATCGTGATGAAAAGTTCAACACCCGCTCGCACACCGAAGTGTGGCCCGAGGCCAGCCCCTCATTCTCGCGAAAGCGGGAACCCAGTGGCTTTCGCGAACGACACTGGGTCCCCGCCCTCGCGGGGACGACGAATCAAGGGGCGATGGAATACGACTTAGCACAATCAAGCGCGATGAGACCGCAATTGGCTTTTCAATTTTCGCCGGCTTCGACAAGAATAGCTTTGATCAACTCGGTCGATAGCCGAAACCCACGGGCGTGTAATGTTTCCACCACGGGGCGTACCGCCGATAACAAACTGTGCGCTGGGCACGGCGCAGAATGCCGGCGGTTCCGGTTGCTGCAAATCTTAAATTCTTCGCGGCCGCCCTTGCGGGCAAATCATCGATTAAGAGAAGGCATGGGGTACGCAAGTTTGACGCCGCGCGAAGTATGCTTTCTTCGCCTGGATCCAGCCAGAATACCGCCACCTAGGGTCACCAGCAGCGAATCCGTCGAACTTCCTGGTCATCCTGAGCGAGGTGGAGGTTATGCTTTGCGCCAATAGCAACGGACACTCCACTAAACCAGTCAGTCGGCCCTCGTGAAGTTCGCTTCCGGCGAAACTCCGCAATGTTAGGTTCATTCGGTCGCAAGTGCGTATTTCATTGAACCTGACCGATCATTTCAGAAATAGCGTGGCCGAGGCTGATGGGACGGGATTTTTCAAGGGCGACAACATCACCAATGCTTCGGCAAATTCTGTTTGATCACCATGCGCCCACTTTCGATAGAGACGTAGCCACCTTCTTTCAGATCGCTTAGGATCCGCGACACCATCTCGCGGGAGGAGCCAATCCGTTGTGCGATTTCTTGTTGAGACATTTTTTCGGTCACTATCAATTTTCCAGATTCGTCGCTGGCGTTGTCGATCAGCAAGCGCGCCACCCGTCCATAAACGTCGAGCAGCGCCAGATTTCCGATCGTTCGGGTAAGGTTACGCGCGCGCCGTATCAGCGTTACGATAAGCGCGAAAGCCGCGTCAGGGTTTGCGGCTAAAAATCTTTTCAGATCCTCGCGTTGTATCACTGACAGCTTAGACGGTTCCACTGTCATCACCGAAGCCGAGCGGGACTCCCCATCCAACGCCATTTCACCGAAGTACTGTTTCGGGCTTAACACATCGACTACGATTTCTTTGCCGTCGTCATCTGCAAGAAACACTTTCAATTTCCCGGCGAGCAAGACGTAAAGCTGGTCGCCTGTGTCCCCTTCCTGAAAAACCACGGTGTTCTTAGGATACGAACGAACCACACCGAGCGCGACCAGCGCGTCGATGTGATTTTCACCGAATAAATCAGAGGCCATACGTATTCCTTTAATGTTTTCGATTGACAACATCTCATCGACCTCAGCGTGACCTTGCTGAGCGACGCGGTCAGTCGCCGCAGTGTTGATCCGATTGGCTAAAGTTTACAGCCAATTCTAAATGGGCATTTCAAGCACACTTGATCTCCCAGCCAAACAGCAATTTATCGTCGGACTGGGGGAAGAGTCAATCGCGAGAGGAATTCGGCGGGTACAAACCCAGACCCAAACGCGCTCATTCCAGGCACACCCAAGCTAGGCGGAAATTGATAAGGTGAATTTGAGCCGCATTGCTATGTAAAAACGACTACGCAGTATAAAACTGTCGAAATAAATTGGAAGGCAGATCCACGCCTCCGACATCGTGCTGCCCCTCGCCGATGCCCCACGGGAGCGGCAGATTCGCTGCGTGGCGCCACCCGAGCCTGCCCAAGCCCTACTGCTTCAGCGTTTAGGGCGCACTCTACCAGCGCGCTTGCGCGTGCCGCAAACGACCAAAATGTAGTGCCAACCTTGAACATTAACCGTTGGATATTCTTCAATTCTCAACCTCCAACTGTGGAAGTTGGGCTAGGCGATAGCGCTACACGCTTACGCAGAATGAAGTGGTCAGCGCCAGTTCTTAGCGGGTAAGCGGTTTGTCGAAAAAATCCTGCCAGTTGTGCGGCAGTAAGTCGCGCAACGGTTGTTCGCCGCTTTCCAGAATGATGGATGTATCTAAATTCGTTGCATCAACTTGAAACAGCAGCTCCCTGCATCGCCCACAGGGTGGAAGAATTGCGCCTTTAGCGGTCGCTGCCACAATTCTTCGAATTTTCGTTTCGCCGTTCTTGATCATTTCGGACACCGCGCTGTGCTCCGCGCAGAAACCAATGCCGCAATTGACCGACACGTTGATGCCGGTGTACAAATTGCCGCCCGCCGTTACCAACGCCGCGCCGACATAGCCCATGAACTCCCAATCGCTGCGCGTTTCCGCAACCTGACGCGCTTTTTCTGTCACTTTGATCGCGTGCCGCAGCAGCGCTTCATTGTCGATGTCCATATGATCCAACCTTCTCCTTACGATAGTCCTGCAGACGGGGCCTTCGACTTAAGGCGACAAAC
>JANMJR010000170.1:0-3740 GCA_031371465.1 Pseudomonadota bacterium | reverse complement strand
GCACCTCATCTGAAAGTGATCGCACGCCACGGCGTTGGTTATGACTTAATTGACGTGGCGGCGGCTACGCGAGCAAGATTGCCGGTGATGATTACCGGCATTGCGAATTCGCCGTCGGTTGCGGAACACGCGCTCTATTTGATGTTGGAGTTGGCTAAACGCGGCTTGGCATTTCATTCGATGGTGTCGGAAAATCGTTGGGGTCAGCGCATGGCGCACGGCTTGCCAGGTGATCTGTTCGAAAAAACCGTGTTGATCGTCGGCTTCGGTCGGATCGGCACGCGGTTAGCTAAAATGTGCCTGGCGCTTGGTATGCGGGTGTGCATTTACGACCCCTACGTGGACGCCACCACGATCCGCGCTGCGGATTGCCACCCGGAATCGAATCTGAATGATGCGTTGGCGAAGGTCGATTTCGTTTCGATCAATTGTCCGAAAAACGCCGAAACCACTAGCCTGATTTCGGAGAAGCAATTTGCACTTATGAAGCCGGCGGCGTTCATCGTCAACACGGCACGCGGCGGCATCATCGACGAAGCGGCTTTGCACATTGCTCTGACGACAGGCCGCATCGCGGGAGCCGGTCTGGATGTATTGGAAAGCGAGCCCCCGGATCCGCAGAATCCATTGCTCAAGTTGCCAAACGTAATCCTCCAGCCGCATATGGCGGGTGTCACGCGCGAGGCGTTGGATCGCATGGCGATTTCGTTGGTCAACAATGTTCTGTCGGTCTTGGATGGGCATCCAGATTTGAACAACGTGGTGAACAAGGAAATTTACGGACATCATTGATACCGTTTGGGGCGGATCGGTAACCGTCATTGCGTCGCGGCATTAAATTTATCTGTCATTGCGAGAAGTCCCACGCTTTGCTTTTGGATAAACGCTTTTTGCGACGAAGCAATCTCGCACTTCATATTCGGGCGGATCAGTTGTTCGCTGGATCCGCTTACTTGCCCCCACATGATCGCGCTCAGGCCAAGTATCCATGCGCCTCTTCAGCCTATCGATTAAAAGATCGCTAAATCGCGGCGCGCGACAACGCAGCGCTCAGCCGGTTCGCTTCCCTTCGGTAAGTCCAGTTGTTCACCGCGCGCTTCAGCCGATTGGTTGCCATCGCGATGCGTCGTTCGTCCCATTGCCGCAACAAAATGAGAAGGCGTAGCCACGCGATTGCGGCGGCTTCTTGCGCGGTGAGTTCACGCTCGAAGTAGCCGATCAGAAAGCGTTTCTCGATTTCCTGGCGGCGGCGCAGTAAGCGCAATCCGCGCGGGGAATAGAAAAATAATCCTAGCCTATTTAAGAACGGTACGATGTCCAACAGCACGAGATTTTTGTGTCTGGATTGGATGTCTAGCCCAATCATACGATCACCCGATAGCATCAAGTTATCGGTCTTAAAATCACCATGTAGCAGCGCGCGCGGAAACGCTTGTTTGGCGATGCCGCTTACGCCACGCTCGACCGCTCGGTAGGCGCGCATGAAAGCTCGATCGGAACGCAGCGCCGACGAAGCGAGGCTCGCGGCAAACTCGCTAAACTGTTCTGCTGCATCTAAGGTTGCGGCCACTTCGTGACGCGTCGCATGAAAATAGCGCAGCCATATGCCGGCGCGCTGAAGTATCGCGAGCACCTGGTCGAGCGGAAAATGGAAATCTTTTAAGCAGCTAGTGAGCGTACGTCCCTCGATCCATTCAATCGCCACCAGGCCATTGGGCGCATCCAGCTTGAATGGCTGCGGAACGGCGTAGGGTTGATCGTTGGGCATTAGCGAGGCAATGGCTTGCAGGGCATGAAACTGCTCCGCCGCATCGGCTGGATTCGGCAACCCGGTGCCAGGCGAGATGCAGAGTTTGACGGCTAATGCATGGGGGCAGGATGGGGTCTCGGCGTAGAAGACCTTGGACAACTCGCCTTGAAAGATCGGGCCCTTGACGAACGGAGGCGGACTTTGCGTTGTTCCCCCAGTGAGGAATTGACTGACTAACTCGCGCTGAAACCGCGCCTTGTCGCGTTGCTCCCCCACTGCGCCGAACCAACTACTTTGCGTGTTCGGCGAATACGATGATTTGTTCGGTGACCAAGGCCAGCGGGCGCAGACGGAATTTCTCAACCAGATTCGCGCCTTTTAACAGTTGCTTTAATTCGGCTTCGGTGATCGGGAAGTTGGCCGGTGTGTGCGTATCGCCGAGCATTTGTTTCACTTTGCGACGGGTGCGGTGATAAGGCGTGTTTAACGATTGGGTGAACACCACCGGCCCACGGCTAAGGCGTGCGACGCTACCGAGAAATTCAATTTGTTCCGCAACGGGAAAGTGCATGAGCACGCGCGCGCACAAGGCGCTATCGAACGACTTCGGCTGACTCTTCGCCAGTTCTTTCACATCAGAAACGAGCGTCGAAAAACGATTGCCAAAGCGTGCTAGGCGACGTTTAGCCACTTCCAACATGGCCGGTGAAATATCCGCGCCGACGATGGTGAAGCCATCGTCCAGCAAGGCTTCGGCGAGCCGACCGGTGCCGCACGGCAGGTCGAGGATCGTGCCGGTTTTCGGGATGGAGCGAAACGCTTTGGAGATGTTGTAACGTTCCAAGCGTTCAAACACACGCCCCGCGAGACTATCAAAGCGCACTCGATCGTAGTCTTCGGCAACTTTAATGTCTTGATAATGGGTGACGGGATCCCAAGTCATACGCGGCGGAGGTGTGCTCATAATTCCCTAAAAGCGATCGGCCTGCGTTACGCGAAGCCGGGTTTGGATTTATAAATATTGTTGAAACAATTGCCAGTTAAAATTAGGTTGTAACAAGATTTGTCACTTAGATAGTGATCTAAGCGTGAATAGTAGGTCAAGGCCCTAAAACCGTCAAGAAAGGGTTCGGCCGGGTTGCCTATGCGAGAGCTTACGATGAAAACGCGTGGATATTGTGCGCTGTGCGGCGACGCTGAAAGTACAGCAAACGCGGAACTCAGCCGTTTCTGGAGAAATTAAAACGGGTGACGCCCGACTACCGACTCGGCTGCAAACGGGTGGTGCTATCCGACGACTAATGACGCGGCCCAATGTGGAACGGCTGACGGATTCCATTCGCGCGATCACACCTACCGGCGTCGTGACTGACACTGGTATCGAGCGAAACGTCGACGTTTTGATTTTCACCACGGGATTTCACGTGACCGACAATTTCTTGAGCGACTCGATTCTCGGCGAAGATGGCGTTGAACTACGCACCGCGTGGCGCGACAAGGCCGAGGCCTATTTCGGCATCACCACGACTGGGTTCCCGAATTTATTTCTCTTGGTCGGGCCGAATTCAGGCTTGGGCCATAACTCGATTCTTTTCATGATCGAAGCGCAAGTCAATTACGTTCTGCGTGCCATTCAAGCTTTAAAGCACAGTGGCGCGACGAGTTTGCATCTTCGCGCCGCTGTGCTGCGCGCGTTTAATGATCGCATTCAAGCCGCATTCAGCAAAGCGATCTGGAGCAGCGGCTGCCGCAGTTGGTAGTTGGATCACCGCGGCCGCAACAGCACCATGTGGCCCGGCTTCAATTGGAGGCTCCGCCAACTCACTCGGCGCTTTAACAGCGCCTACCGTGAGATGTAATAGATCGGTTTAAGCGACTTGACGCGGCGCGCTCTGCGCGAGCTTTTTATATTCGTCCCATTGCACCGTGTCGGAGAAATGCCAGGTATTGCCCTGGTCAAGGACGTATTTGCCGCGCGCGCGCAGATAGG
>JANMJR010000167.1:0-2996 GCA_031371465.1 Pseudomonadota bacterium | reverse complement strand
TAGTAGATTTAATTGAAGGGGATTGTAGAGAAGTGCTGGGGCGCGTGCCCTCCAACAGCATTGACCTCGTCGTCACGTCGCCACCCTACGCAGATCAACGCAACAGCAGCTATGGAGGGATTTCACCCAACCATTATGTCGATTGGTTCCTGCCCATCGGTAAAGAGTTGTTACGGGTATTGAAGCCTGATGGCACTTTCGTACTTAACATCAAAGAACGAGTGGTTGACGGGGAGCGACATACTTATGTGTTAGAACTTATCCTGGCGCTGCGCAAACAGGGTTGGCTATGGACCGAGGAGTTTTGCTGGCACAAGAAGAACTCATATCCAGGAAAATGGCCGAATCGCTTTCGCGACTCATGGGAACGGCTACTTCAGTTCAACAAGAGCCGGCAATTCAAAATGTTTCAAGACGCGGTCATGGTACCGACGGGTGATTGGGCCAAAACTCGCCTTAAAAATCTCAGTGAAACCGACCGTGTGCGCGATGAGTCCAAAGTAGGCAGCGGCTTTGGCAAAAAAATCGAGAACTGGATAAGTCGCGACAAAGCTTACCCCAACAACGTACTGCACATGTCGACCGAGTGCGGGAACCGGGGTCACAGTGCGGCGTTTCCAGAGGCACTACCAGAATGGTTCATTAAGCTATTCACCGAGCCGGGAGATACCGTGTTGGATCCATTTGCCGGTTCCGGCACCACGCTGCGAGTCGCGCACCGATTGCATCGGAAAGCCATTGGCATCGAGATTGTCCCCGAATACATCCAGGCGATGAACGACCAACTGTATACGCGACAGCTCGTTCTGCTGGAGCCCGAAGCTAAATATGAGATAACACGCCCGCGTAAGAAAATTGCCGTCAACTCAAGCACCAAGACAACGCGCACAAAAACAACCACCTATGCGTCCGATTGATTTAGGTCTGGTCGAGATCTTCATCGGAGAGCATCTTAGTCCGCAATTTCACGAAAAAAAGCTGGCCAAGCTGAAAGCGTTGACACTGGATACCATCATTAAGCGCAAGAATCCATACTTGTTCAAAGCCAAAGGTGCGGTAACCGCTAACGATCTAATTGAAGCGGTGCTTGATGCAACCGTATCTTCCGGAGAAGAGACGATTTTCGGTAACTTCCTCGAGAAAATTGCGATCTTCGTCTGCAAAGAAGCATATGACGGCAAGAAATCATCCACCACCGGCCTTGATCTCGAATTTCAGCACGATGGACGCTACTACATCGTCACCATCAAGTCCGGCCCGAACTGGGGCAATTCGGACCAGATCAAAAAGATGCAATCCAACTTTACCAAAGCAAAGAAAACACTGCGCACATCCGGCGGATTAGATAAGGCAGAAATTGTTGCGATTGAAGGTTGCTGTTATGGCAAAGACGACTCCCCAGAAAAAGGCGACTATCAGAAACTCTGTGGACAGCGGTTCTGGAAGTTAATGTCTGGACGCAACGAGTTATATCGCGAACTGATTGAGCCGCTGGGCGCTAGCGCTACGGAGCGAAATGCAACGCTGGTAGAGATACGCGCACAAAAACTCAATCTCTTTACGAAAGAATTTCTTGACAAGTTTTGTAATGAAGGCGTGATTAATTGGGACAAACTCATTCGTCACAATTCTGGCGCGAAGGCCTAACTGTCACAGCCCTACGTTTTCCAGATTTCGTCCACGCGTCTTTTGACCGCCTCATCCATCGGTATCGGCGGTCCCGGCGCCAATCGGTTTCAGAGGGGCCATTTGTTGGTGGCACCTATGTCCATCTTGGAACCCAAGGATGAAATGTCGAGAAGGGCCAATCCGCTACTCGCGTTGTCATGTTAGGTGTCACTGGGTTGAAATGCACATAATCCCTACTTGCCTGAAAGTCGGTGTGGTCGCGGATTCGATTTTCCCAAATGGCGGTAAAGAAGTTACGTGCCACCGGGATGGCCGGCACGGCTATAGTTGGGTATCTCCGTAGTATTACCGCGGCTTACATACGGCGCAGTGTCCTTCGGTTATTGCCCTACCCGGGCTACGCCAGCTTTCAAATGGCGATTTCGTAGCAGTGGTAAATCAAGCTCGTCGTATCAGACAATTTTCAATCCACGCGCGCAGTGTGCCGCCTACGCTTGCTACGCAGGATCGAAGAACGTCGTGCCAGGAGGCAATACCAGCTTGCCTCGTAGCAGGGCATTCCTTGCGAAGCAATGTCCTAGGCTACACCAATGGTTTGTGGTCGCCGTTGCGAGGTTTTGCGCGATCAACCGATCGTTACTACACGCTGCTCGCGGATGCCGATTCACCTCGCCGTGGCGATCACGATGGTCGCGGCAACCTGAGCGAGCAAGCGCTGATTGCTTGGATCGACTACGTGTTGGAGGTCTGCTTGGATCAAGTACAGTTTATGACGACGACGCTAAATTTGGCGGCGATGGAGCAACGCATCGCCGCGTGCCTCGTATTCGAGGAAGAGAGTCTGCGGTCCGGCGTGCGTCGCGAAGCGCTGCGACCGCTACACTACCTTTTTTCAACCGGCGCAGAGTTGGAGCGTGGCGAGTTCAAGTCGATGATGGCGTTAGGCGATCGGACTGCGGTCAGTGCCCTGGCGGCGCTACTCGAACGAGGACTCCTTAAGTCCGACACAGCGCAAGGGAAAGTAAGATTCGCGCTGCCGTTGCACGCCCTTCGATTCTATTTTCCTGCGCTTTGGCCCGAGGCGGAGGCCGAACCGGGCGAAGGCGTAGGTCGATAGTTTCGGCTGTATTACCTTAGCCTATTGCCTGATGAATCCGCCCGAGCGCCTTCTTCAAATTCTCCATCGAAGTCGCGAACGAAATCCGTATATCGCCTTCGGCGCCGAAGGCGGATCCGGGGACCACGGCGACGCCGGCTTTCTCCAGCAAATATTCGCTGAACGCCAGATCATTCGCGGCTTTTATGACGCCGCGTTTCGCGAGTGATTCAATCGCACCACGCGCATCCGGAAAGGCATAAAACGCACC
>JANMJR010000148.1:0-2286 GCA_031371465.1 Pseudomonadota bacterium | reverse complement strand
TGTTCCAATGCATCGATGAATTGCTCGATCGCGCCCGCGCGTTTAGCGCCCACCACGCCCGCTGCGGCCACGCGGAAGCGCTCGCGCACTTCTTGCGCGCTGGCATTGACTACATTGTCTAGGCGTAAACGGCGCGTCGTTCCATCGGTTTGCGTGACCGCCACTTCGCCGCCTTGCAGCGTCGGATAGGCGCCCGTCATCGAATGGTCCACTTCAAGTTTGATCATTCCGATCAGGCGGTGAAGTAACGGATCGTTCAGCAGCGTAAAGTTTTTCTCCGAAACGCTGCCCAGAATCAGCGCAGCGGCCACGTTGTACTGAATACTCATTTTCGCCTGCAAGATATGGGCGAACGGGCCGCTGTAGTCGCAGCCCGGATACAAGGCTCCGGCGCGCGGAACTCGCACGTTAATCGAGGCAATGCGATCGGCGGCAACACCTTCGTCGCGCGACAAGCGCAGCGCGGCTTGGCAAGGCGTCTGCGCAAAATTGCAGGCGGGCGCCGGCTTGTGGTAAACCGACAGCATCTCCGGTTCACCCTTGAAAAGCACTACGCTATTGGCCGCGTCGCGCTTGTTGAACGACGCGAACAATCCCGCTTCGCCGTCGAGCGCGGAGGGCGAAGCAAATGCGCCCAACTCCGCCAAACGCACCGCGCTCAAGGCATTGCGCGCCGCGAACCCGGCCTGAAAAAACATTTCGCTGCCGCCGGTGTGCGCCCATTGGTTGAATCCCAACGTCGTATTCGCCCCCAGTGCGATCGCACTCGTCGTGGCTTCTACGTTCAATGCCAACAGACGTGCACCCGCCGCAGCCGCAGCCACCGGGCCGGTGACACCGGTCGGCCGGTGAATTTTCGCCACTTCTGCATCCATGACTGCGCGTCCGACCTGTGCGCCGACCTCGTAGCCAACTGCGGCGGCGGCAATAAAATCACGGCCGCAGACGCGGCGATATTGCGCCAGCGCCATGAGCACCGGCAACACAACGATGCCCAGATGGCTGATGCTGCCCGAATGCATGTCCTCGCGCACCAGACCATGGCCCATCACGGAATTGGCAAAGGCCGCGTCGCCGTAGGCAACCTGTTGTGGTGAGCCAATCAGCGCCGCACCCTGGCCCTCGAGCGCGCCTTGCGCCAACCCGACCGCCTGGCGACTCCACGGCAGGTCGCGCGCTTCGAACGCACAGCCGATCAGATCGAGCAGGCAAACTTTAGTCTTGTCGATGACTTCGGTCGGCAGGCTATCCAATACGGTGACGGCCGCCGCGCGCGCGATCCGCGCAGCGAGCGGTTCAAGCGATGCTTGCATTACGGGATTTTCAATGGAGCGGGTTGCTACGGACATTTGCAGATTCCTTGCGTGCCTAGTAGAACAAGTTTAGACGGCTCAGCCGCGCACTTCCACACCGGCCCACGACTCCACCACCTTGCACATGGAAGTGAAATCCGACTCGGCGCCAAACAAGGCGTTGGTGACGGCCAGCATTTGCCGCACCGCCGCGCCGCACACCATCGGCACGCCCATGGCTTCCGCTTCATCGATGCACAATTTCACATCTTTATAGGACAAGCCGGTGGCGAAGCCGAAATCGAAGGTGCCCGGTAAGATCGCGCGCGGAAATTTATCTTGCGTCGCACTGTTGCGCCCGGTGCTGGTATTGAGCACCTCAAGCATGACTTTGGGATTGAGTCCGGCCTTCACGCCCATCACCATCGCTTCCGATGTCAACGCGATGGCGGCGGCGGCGAGAAGATTGTTGGCAAGTTTCATGGTCTGCGCTTGGCCGGCCACTTCACCCAGATGAAACGGCTTGCCAAAGGTTTTGAGTATCGGCTCGAGTTCGCTGAACACCACTTTCTCGCAGGCGATCATCACGGCCAGCGTGCCTTCACGAGCGCCTGTGAGCCCGCCGCTCACCGGCGCATCGACATAAATGATGCCCTTCGCCGCCAACGCCTTCGCCACAATTCCCGCCATGCGCGGACCGATGGTGGAAAAATCCACTACGCGTTTGACCTTGTTGCCCTCAATCAGCCCATCCTTACCCAGCGCCGCGCTGTTAACAATTTCCGGATTCGGCAAACTGAGAAAAATCGTATCAGCCTTGTTCGCAAGGTCGGCGATGGAGGCAGCACTTTTCGCGCCGAGCTTTTCCATAGCAGCGATCGCCTCATGGCTAATGTCGAAGACGTAGACGACATGGCCGGCGTTCAACAATCGCGGCGCCATCAACGCGCCCATGCGCCCCACACCGGCAAATCCAAACGTCTGCTGCTCCATC
>JANMJR010000091.1:0-3959 GCA_031371465.1 Pseudomonadota bacterium | reverse complement strand
ACCAAACCGCTAATTACTTTTTTTGGCGCGGTGCTTTTTTCCCCACCAAAAAAACTCTTTTTGCCGGCGTGGTTGGGCTTGTTGGCCTCGCCCAAACCACCGCTCCTCGCAATGACCAAACGACCGCTTCGCCGCGCTCCGCACCACGCTTGCCTCGCGGCAAAACATGGCCTGGCCGGCGCATGGCCCCAGGCCAGTGGCTAGCCTCGGGCTACCCCGTGGATAGTGGCTCTCAGGCCATGCCGAATTCAACTACCCTATAGCCAGATCCGAAGACTGAATCCGCTTCACACCCGCCCGATCCATTTTTTTCCACGCCGCCGCCAGCGAGCCGCCGACATCGATGTGGCGGCAGGCATCTTCGATCACCGCCGTTTCGAAGCCGAGCTTGCGCGCGTCGGTCGCCGACCACATCACGCAAAAATCCGTCGCCAGGCCCGCCAGAAACACGCGCTTGATGCCGCGCCCGCGCAGATAGCCTTCCAAGCCCGTGTGAGTTTTGCCATCGAGATCGAGGAAAGCGGAATAGCCATCGACGTTGGCGTTGTAACCTTTACGAATAATGAGTTGCGCGTGGGGAATGTTGAGCTCCTTGTGCAACGCGCCGTCGGTCGTGCCCTGCACGCAGTGATCCGGCCACATAACTTGCGTGCCGTAGATCATTTCCATCGTGCTGAAGACTTCTTTCTTATGCGTACTGGCAAAAGAAATATGGCCGCTCGGATGCCAATCCTGCGTCATCACGACGTTCTTGAACCCACCGGCGATCTTGTTCACCAGCCCGACGATGTTGTTACCGTCCGGCACCGGCAACGTGCCGCCGGGCATGAAGCAGTTTTGCACGTCGATGACGAGGAACACGTCGGTGTCTTTGTCGATCGCTATTTTGTCTGCTGCGATGCTGGGCAAACCCAGACCGACAACCGCCAGACCGCCGGCCGTCACCAAAAAATCTCTACGACTTGTCATGTTTTTCTCCCCCAATAATAAAGGTTGATCAATCCAAATGCACAAATTCGCCCGCCTCCTTCCCCGTCAACGGGAGGGAGACTTCGTTTGAGCTTACTGCATAACAACAACGGGAATCTCCGTCGCCGGCGGCGTATTGCGGCTGCGCTGACAGCGAACAATCCCGTCGATAATCACCATACCCACACCGGGAATATCGCCTAATGCTACGCTTTCCAATAAATTCCGGCCAGCCGTGTGCTGAGCGCGATCCAGCAGCACGAAATCGGCGCTGCGGCCCATTGCAATCAAGCCGCAATTCAAGTTGCGCATGCGCGCTGTGTTGCCGGTGGCGAAACAAAACGCGATCTCGGTCGGAATGTCGCCGAGGCTCGCCAGCAACGCCACCATGCGCAAAATGCCCAACGGCTGCACGCCCGAGCCGGCCGGTCCGTCAGTGCCCAAAATCACGCGCTCCAAACATTTGAGTTCCATCGCGGCGCGCGCTGCGGCGAGGCCGATTTTCTCGTTGCCGTTATGCACGATCTCGATGCCGCGTTTCGAGCGTTCGCACAGCTCGCACACCTGTTTTTCGGGCAATGCCGTATGGCCGCCATTGATATGTCCGATGATGTCAGCGTCGGCTTCCAGCACGACATCTTTATCGATCAATCCGGAGCCGGGAATCGACGGCCCGCCAGTGTGAATCGTGCTTTGAATCCCATACTTGCGCGCCCAGGCGACCATTTTTTTGGCTTCCGCGCCGGCCTTCACCGAGCCCAGCCCCACTTCGCCAAGCAAGCTAACACCCGCGTCGGCAAGCTCTTTGAAGTCCGATTCCACCATGCCCTGCTCGATCACCGGCGCGCCCGCAAGCACTTTCACGCCGCCTGGCTGAAAATTTTGGTAAGCGCGCTGCGCGGTAATCGCCAACGCTTTAAGCCCGACAATATCCTTCGGCCGCCCCGGCAAATGCACTTCGCCGGCGGAAATCATAGTCGTCACACCACCGTTCAGGGTCGATTCGATCCAGCCGATTTGGTTTTGCCGCGGCGTCCAATCGCCGAACACCGGATGCACGTGGCTGTCGATTAAGCCCGGCGCGAGCGTCGTGCCCTTTGCGTCGATCAGCGTTGTCGCGCCGCTGGTGTCGCAATCTTTTTCTTTGCCGATTGCGGCGATTTTTCCATCGACGGAAACAATCGTGTCGGCGTCGAGAATGGGGTTGTTAATATCGCCGGACAACAACAGGCCGATGTTTTTGATGACGAGTTTGCCTTTGTTCGAAGTGCTTGCTTCGACTGCCATGGGTTACTCCAAATTCCTCAAACTTCCAAATGTCATTGCGAGGAGTCCCACGCTTGCTTGGGGATAAACTTCGCGACGAAGCAATCTGGACTTTGCGGCGAATAAAAGCAAGATTGCTTCGTCGCAAAAAACGCTCCTCGCAATGACCATTTTATGATCGAGCCAGGACCCACCTCCTGCTTGCCTCCTGGGGCATGCATCGCCACGAGCCGCACCAGCACTGCCACGCAGCCCAATACCTAGCGCAACCCATCCTCGCCCTTAATCTCATGCTTCTGCAACCCACCAATGCGCGCCAACGGTCGCCCGCTGTCGGTCACCGCAACGGCGACAACAATCTCATCGGCGCGCGGCGAATCGCTGACCCGCGCTTCGATGGCATCGAAATGGCTGCGCACAAACGCTGCGTCTTTATGTCCGAGCGGCACGTCGATGGCCGTTCCGAGCGTACCCATTTTTTTCGCCGAGGGCACCAGCGCCGCGCCTTTTTCAACCGCACTGCGCAGCGGCGCACCGAGTTTGGGATGCAAGATCGCCGCGGCGTGCTCCAACTCGCCGGCCTCGCCGACGATGGCGGCTTTGCCGTAACTTTCTACTTGGTTCGGCGTGATGCCAAGGGCTCGCACGCAGCGCTCACCGAGCAGGCCGCCTAACTGTTCACCTATGTCGATAAGTTCATCGAGATTTTCGGAATAGCGGCCAGCGTAGGGATTCTTGATTACCGCCATCGCCAATGCGCGGCGCGTGGGCGGGCTGATGGGTTGGCCCATTTCGCGGTGGGTTTCGTCGACTTGTACGACTATTTTTCGGATTTCGATCATAGTTAGTAGAAAAAATTTAGGTTATGCAAAATAAAACATTGTCATTCTGAGCGCAGCGAAGAATCTGTTTTTCATACGACGGCAAAAGCAGATTCTTCACGGAGTTTACCCTCGAGCGCAGCGAAGGGCTCAGAATGACATTGGTCTGGAACGGTCATCGCACTATCATTGCCGATCAATCGCGCTTGCCCTTGCAATCTCACGGCGGCTCGCTCAATCAAACCTTGATGAAAATACTTTCTCGCCGCACGAGCGCCCGCATCGAGCGCGAAATCAACTATCTCGCGATGCAAAACCGGCACGCCTCGTGTGACGAGCAACGCGCCCAAATCCGATTCCGATTGAATGTCGCGCGCTCGAATTCGCTCAATACCGGGGTGATCGACATTCACGCCATTCGCAATCATCGTCGCCGCCGCGTCCGCTTGGGCTGCGCTATGGGCCAGCACAGTCACGCTGTCGGCAATGCCCAGGCTGAAACTACGTCCGCGCCAACCGCTGGTCGCGATACCACGCACGTTGTCTTCGGCAAGAATGGTGAATTGTCCCTCCAGCGCAGCATCTGCAACGCCAGCGATCCCAATAGCAAACCGTTCGCCGGGCGATAGATGAATCGAAATGTCACCGCCATTGTTAACGTAGGCACGGCGCAAATTGCGCCCCGCGATCAACGCCTGCAATATTTCATCGGCGACGGCGCCTGCCACCGCCGCCATCGGCGTGATGAATTCATTGCGATACGGCCATACGGCGCGCGCCATGCGCTGCGCGACGGGATCGTCAAACTCCGGAAAGTAATTGGACAACGGGGTGCGAAGTTTCTTAAGTTCCAAAACGAGGTTCGACAGCAAGCCGGAGAGGCGCATGGATGCTTGCTTGTAG
>JANMJR010000086.1:0-4880 GCA_031371465.1 Pseudomonadota bacterium | reverse complement strand
AACGCTTCCGTTGCCAATGGGTGGGATGTGGCTGGGAAGGTACACTTCCAAATGAATTGATCAAACATCGGTCTTCGGAACCATCGGAGCCCACGTTGTGACATTTGTTATTCCGGGAACCACGGGCGCCAAGGAATAATCTCCGGTTTCCAGATATTTCGATGGATGCAAAATATTGCATCAAATAAAAGCATCCGCTCACACCGGGGGATCGAATTGCATCGTGCCTGATAGACTAATCGCTTGAAACAAATTGTTGGATGTCTGCATGTTTGGCTGACGCATATATTCCCAATTCGATGTTTATTGCTGTTCAAGGTCGAGTTGAACATGTGCGGCTTCGTCGGCTTGATCATGCACATTGGCATCGTTAAAAAGAATGCGATCATACTGATCGATTTCGCCATTGAAGCCCGGCGCACGCGGCAATAGACGCCATTTGAGGCGATTTACGAAGCATGCGTGGTGCGGTTCCGTCCGATCATGATGACGACTATGGCGGCTCTATTCGGCACACTTGCCATTGCGCTAGGCCTTGGCGCGGGCGCGAAGGCGAGGTGCTCCCTAGGTCTCGCCGTTGTAGGCGTCGATACGACCGCTGCCTTACGCAAAATGATCATGACCATCGGCCAAAAATTGTTCGCAAGGCTATTTGGCGACGAGCTGCGCGCAGCGAATTCTGGGGGGATGTCCATCTCATTTGGAAGCGTCGTCGATTGGAGACGGCTGATATTTAATGTAATCAATGGACTATCGCTGTCCCACTCAACCGTGTCGCTCCTGGGGGACAGAAAGCGCGCGTCGGGCTCAGTCCGACGCCCGTGATTCACATCTAGTGGATTGATTCGGAAGCACTATGACTCAACGGCATGACTCTTGCGTAAGTTCTATTATCCGCCAGTTTGGCCGGAGAATTTAATTTACTCTCAAAGGAACAGGATCATGAAAAAGCTAGTGAGCGCACTCGTAATTGGATTTGTTGCAACCCTAGTGCTGCCGGTATTCGCGGCGGACGCGCCGAAGACTCCTGAAGACTGCAAGAAGATGGCGGCCGGCGATGAGGCCAAAGAGAAAGTTTGCTTGGATAAGATCAAAAAGAAATAGGCACATTTCGTTTGCTTTCGTCTGGACAAATTGCTATCTGTAACAAGTTGCGCCGGATACGCTCCACTGTCGTTCAAAACATCGACGGCGGTGGATTTTGTGATTTCCGTTTTTCGGCTACCAGACCACATTGGGACTGGCACGACGCGGTGATCCGCGCGCTGCCCGGGTTACGCACATTATTCAACGAAGGCTTTACCGGTAAGCGGCAAATGATGCGCCATTGGAAAACCGAATAAACTTTCCAGAACGCAGGTAGTCGCCGCTAGCGGTACACTAATGAGGTCGATATGTGGAACGTCTAGGATGAGAACATGAAAACATCGAGCGTGAACGAAGGCCAGTCGGCATCAAATCTCATCTCGAGACGGATTGCCGATCTCGGCGACTGGCGCGGTGAAACCCTTAGGCGAATGCGCAAGCTCATCAAGGAAGCAGACCCGGACGTCGTCGAGGAGTGGAAGTGGATGGGCACGCCGGTTTGGTCACACGACGGTATCATCTGCACGGGCGAATCCTACAAGGACAAAGTGAAGCTCACTTTCGCCAAAGGCGCCTCTCTAAAGGATCCGACCCGTCTCTTCAACTCGAGTCTCGACGGGAACGTTCGCCGCGCGATTGACATCCACGAAGGAAAAGAGGTTGACGCGTCCGCCTTCAACGCACTCATTCACGAAGCAGTCGCCCTCAACAGTTCTGGCAAGTCGAAACCTTCGAAGAATGCGAAATCGTCCTGAGGGATTCCGCCCCTGAACAGCTCCGACATCGGGACGGCAGAGGGCTCGTTCCTCTCGAAACCTGCAGGTAACGGCTGGCGCTCCGGGCGGTTTTTTCATTCTTAAAATTTGGGTCGCGAGCCCAAGTTCAGCAAACTGATCTCGACGCCCTAATGCGGTCGTTCAGTTCGGCTCAATGATATTCCGGTCGAGCGAACGCCATAGCCATCGCAGCGCTATCGATCTTCCGGTGGAATTTGTCTGATTCGGTTCGACAGAGCGGCGATGTCGCCTTCGCCGTAGGACAAATGCACTCGCACGGTTGACGGTGGCCGCTGGGCAACCGAGAGCCCCGGTCGCCACTCTCTCGCCGGTCGAATCGGCCGCGGCACAAATCCGCCGCCACAGTTCGGGCAAACATTATGCAACGTGTTCTCGACGCAATCTACGCAAAACGTGCACTCGTACGAGCAGATGTGCGCAAACGTAGAACTCGCTGGAAGATCCCTATCGCAGTACTCGCAATTCGGTCGCAATTCCAAAGCCATCTACGTTGCTCCGCGTTCAATTGACAGTGCCAGTCTAGCGATGGTAGCTTTGGCGGATATGCCAATTTCCGGTCAAAAACCGCCAAACCTGCGTGTAGTCGAAATCCTAGCGTTCCCCGACGCGCAACTTTTGGACATCACGGGCCCACTGCAAGTGTTCGCCTCGGCCAACGATTGGGTGCGAGAACGTGGCGAGGCATCGCCGTACGCTGTGAACGTTGTCGCGAAAGCGAGCCCAGTCTTGACCTCGAGCGGCCTCGGTCTGACGTCATCGCCGCTGTCACGAAATGGCGCTTCGCTCGACACTTTGATGGTTGCCGGCGGGCGCGGTGTCCATGCCGCCGCCGAAGATAAGTTGCTGGTGCGGTGGTTGGCGAGTCGAGCCGCACGTGCGCGGCGCGTTGCGTCCGTGTGCACGGGCGCGTTTCTGTTGGGTGCGGCAGGGTTATTGGATGGCAAACGAGCGGTCACACATTGGAATGACTGCGCGCTGCTTGCCAGCCAGTTTCCAGCGGTGTGCGTCGAAGTGGATCCCATATTCGTTCGCGACGAGCGTTTGTGGACGTCCGCCGGGGTTACAGCGGGCATTGATTTGGCGCTGGCCATGGTCGAAGACGATATCGGGCACGCGGCAACGATGGCGGTTGCGCGTGATTTGGTGGTGTTCTTAAAACGCCCGGGCGGACAAGCGCAGTTCAGTAAAACACTCGACTTGCAACAGCGTGATCCCCGATTCGATCAACTGCACGCGTGGGTCGCCGAACACTTGAGTCACGACCTGTCGGTCCCAGCGCTCGCAGCAAAGGCGGCGATGAGTGAGCGCAGTTTCGTCCGTCACTATCGTGCGGCGACGGGGCTAACGCCCGCGCGAGCGGTGGAAAAAATACGTGTCGAGGCCGCCCAACAATTGCTTGCGAGTACTCGAGCGCCAATCAAACGCATTGCGCAGCGTTGTGGTTTTGGCTCGGAGGAAACGCTACGCCGCAGCTTTTCGCGCCAACTCACCACGACGCCTCAAGACTATCGCGATCGATTTGGCGCCGCAGCTTCTGTTTAAGAATGATAGCTAACGCGGGTGTCACGCCGACCCGAACAGCCAGCCTCACAAACCTAGCGGGATGTTGCTGCCTCATGTGTGTCCAGAACACTCCGACGCTGCACCGTCTGCCGCCGCCAGGCAGCGGGGGGACTGCCGACCAGTCGCTTGAACGCTCGGGCGAACGCGGCTTCCGAATGGTAGCCGACGTCTTGCGCCACCGAAGTAACGGTTGCATTGCTGTCGCGCAGAAGTGTCGCGGCCACCTGCATGCGCCAGTTTGTCAGGTACTGCATCGGCGGCTGTCCGATCATTTCAGCGAAGCGCTCGTGCAGCGCTGACCGCGACAACCCCACTCGTCGACCCAGCTTGTCCACCGTCCACTCGGTTGCCGGCGCATCATGCATGAGTGCCAGAGCGCGGCCGACGAAGCGGTCGCGCAAGCCCGCCAGCCAGCCCCGGCTTTCTTCAGGAAGCGTGTCGATGTAGCGACGCACGGCATCGACGAACATCATCTCGCTCATTCGCTCAAGCATCACTTCGCCGCCCGGTCGCTTGTTCTGTGATTCGCCCACCGCCTGACGCATAAACTCCGCGGTCCAGCCATGGTTCTCGGCGGACTTCAGATGCAACAGCCGCGGCAGTGTTGCGATCAACGGATTAAAAGGCCGTACATCGCAGCCCAGGAAGCCGCATACCAGCCTGACGTCGTCGCCATCAGCGGAAGCGACCGACTGGAGACCTTCAACGATATCCAAATGCAGAGAAAAGGGTAACTGCTCGGCTTTGCTTTGGAAGTAGCTCGGCACATCAACGGGGGCGCGCATCCCTGGCGCACTCGACACTACGTGCGGGTCGCCATGCGGAAACAAAACGACGTCGCCGGTATTCAGGCGTACGGGCGCTTCGCCCACGATAGCGCCCCAGCAACTCCCCCGGCAGACGACGTGATATTCCATCACGTGCTCTGAACCCGGCATCACCGCAGCTGCGATATCGCGTGATGCCGGCGCTTCTGCGGCCCAGTTCCGACTGCCGCTTACGTAGTAAAAGAGCACACCGCGCAAGCGCACACTGCGCAACAAGTCGGAGAGTATGTCATGGCTCACGGCGAACCCTCACGGAACTCGGGTTTCCTGGGGCGGTCTTCGCTCGATCAACCGTTTTCGCCATCATCGTGTCCAACAGTCACTCAATTAGGATCCTCTATCAAGTTTGCCGGATTCGCGGCATGGGGCGCAAGCGGTGGCCTGCGATCACGGACGCGCGATCAATTTCTGGCGACTCACGGACGAGCGCGAAAAAAGTGTGATCCGTAGACTTCATAGTGTTCGCTGATCGAGGCGTTCGACCACCCAAGGAGATTACCATGCATACATTCGATAGCCACGCGGTCGCCCGCGCGCTAGCCAAGACACCAGCCAGCTTCGCTGCTATCCCACACACAACCCGGGCTGATCGCCCCAAGCGAGTATC
>JANMJR010000078.1:0-2949 GCA_031371465.1 Pseudomonadota bacterium | reverse complement strand
GCCAAGCGGCGCACGACCGTGGTTGCCGCGTGTTGTAACGGCTTACCGCTGAGGCCGCCAGCTTCGTCGCGATGCGGGGATTTTTCGACGCCACCGCGGGAGAGCGTCGTGTTGGTGGCGATGACGCCGTCGATGCCATGGACCAGCAGGCGAGCGGCGATCATGTCGATTTCCGCCTCAGTTAAATCCGGCGCGATCTTGATCGTGAGCGGGACGTATTTCCCATGTTGCGCGTGGAGGGCGATTTGTTTTTGCTTGAGCGCAGCGAGCAGCCCATCGAACTCGTTTTCTTGCTGCAACTGCCGCAGATTTTTCGTGTTCGGCGACGAAATGTTCACGGTGACGTAACTTGCATGTTCATATACTTTTTCGAGGCAAGCGAGATAGTCATCGGCGGCGCGTTCGATCGGCGTATCGAAATTCTTGCCGATGTTGATGCCTAAAATGCCGCGGTAGCGGCAGCGTTTAACGTTTTCGATCACACGCTCAACGCCGTCGTTGTTGAACCCCATGCGATTGATAATGGCTTGTTCTTCGACTAGGCGAAACATGCGCGGCTTCGGATTGCCCGGCTGCGGACGCGGCGTAACGGTGCCGATTTCGATGAAGCCAAAACCCAACGCGGCGAGAGCGTCTATGTAGTCGCCATTCTTGTCCAGGCCAGCGGCTAGGCCCACGGGGTTGGGGAAATCCAATCCCATGGCGCGAATCGGTTGCCTCGCGATGAATCGCTTAGTTGGCAGCAAGCCGAATCGATGGGCGCGGGCGAGCAGGCCCAAGGTAACGTGATGGGCAGTTTCCGGATCGAGGCGAAAGAGAAAAGGTCGTGCGAGTGAGTAGAGCAAGATGGATTAGCGACCGTAATTATTTTAAGGTATCGAGCCAGAAGCCGCATGGAGCTTGCCTCGCAGCCATGGGTGCCTGGAGATCCTTTATAGTGCGGGCTCTTCAGGTAGATAGATTATAAATGCTCGGCGGCTATCCTTTGCCAGCGCCCATCGATGAATCCCTCCAACGGGTGGAAATTGGCTTTGTAGGCCATTTTGCGGCTGTCCTTGATCCAGTAACCCAAGTAAAGGTGCGGTAAGCCCAGGCGCTTGCAGAGTTCGATCTGCCAGATCACGTTGTAGGTGCCAAAGCTGGTGTTGGGTAAGTCCGGATCGAAAAAAGTGTAGACCGACGACAGGCCGTCTTCCAATTCGTCGATGATGCTGACCATGCGCAACGCATCGCCTTCGCGAAATTCCACCAGATGGGTGCTGACGTTACTCTGCAGCAGGAAATGGCTGTATTGCTCGCGGCTGTCTTGATCCATGCCACCGCTGGCGTGGCGCGACATTTGGTAGCGGCGATACAGGGCGTAATGCTCGGGATCGAATTTGAGTCCCATTAACGTCGTCGTCAAATAGTCGTGACGCTTTTGCGCGCGGCGTTGCGTGCGATTGCCACTATATTCATTGGTCAAGATGCGCACCGGCACGCAGGCTTGGCAATGGTCGCAATAGGGGCGATAGGTGAAGGCGCCGGAGCGACGAAAACCCAGGCCGACCAATTGGCTGTAGGTTGCCGTGTCGATCAGATAACTTGGCGTGGCGACTTGGGAGCGTGCGAGCTTGCCTGCCAGGTAGCTGCACGGGTAGGGCGCGGTGGCGTAAAACTGTAGCTTGGCCGCCGGGATGTCATTCATGAAGGTCATCGTCGAACTTCCATGGACTTTTCGTGACAGGATTATTGCAGTTTACCAATTTTGCCAGCAACGCGCTGAATTCGCTGCGCGGAATTTCCCGCGCGCCGAAACGGGCGAGGTGATCGGTGCGCATTTGACAATCGATGATGCCGAATTGCCAGCGCTCCAGTTGGCGGACCAAATGCACGAAGGCGATTTTCGAGGCATCGGTCGAGTGGGCAAACATCGACTCGCCGTAGAACGCGCCGCCAAGGGCGATGCCGTAGAGGCCGCCAGCCAACGCGCCGTCGATCCAGGTTTCTACCGAATGGGCGATGCCTTGTTGGTGTAACGCGCAATAGGCGTCGAGCATTTCATTGGTGATCCAGGTGCCGCTTTGGCCTTCACGCGGCGCTCCTGCGCAAGCCGACATAACGGCTCGAAAGCAAGTGGCCCTAGGCCAGCCGGTATCCACGCGGATCTCGAAGGCATGTTTGCGCAATGTTTTTTGCAGTGAACGCGAAACGTCAAGCTCTGCGGGAAACACCACCATACGCGGATCGGGGCTCCACCACAGGATCGGGTCGCCGGCGCTGAACCAGGGGAATATGCCCTGACGGTAGGCTTGAATCAGGCGTTGGACTGAAAGATCAGCCCCAGCGGCAAGCAAGCCGCTGGGTTCTTTTAGGGCGGTAGAAACGGGAGGGAACGGATCGCCTGGGTCGAGCCAGGGGATCAAGACCTACTGCGCCGTGACGGTAATGGTTTTGCGCATGCGCTCGCCGTAGGAGCGATGGGCGCCGTCGGCCAATTGCAGGGTGAGCGTATGTTTACCCGGCGTGAGCTTGATCATGGTGTCGGTCTGGCCTTTGCCGAAATGCTTATATTGCTCAGGCTTGTCGAGCGGCACCGTTTGTTCTTCTGCGATCATCGGCGCATCGATAATCAAGTGATGATGTCCGGTATCAGGCGATAAGTCACCGGCGAGTTTAATTTCCATACCTTCGATGCCCATCACCACTTTGAGATCTTGGGCTACGGTTGCGCCATCGGTGGGTTCGACGAAGAACACGCGCGGCTTGGGTTGCGACGCCGTGGCGCAGGCGCTGGCAAGAACGGCGGCCAGAATTACCAACATCAGTTTTTTCATCTTACATTTCTCCTAGAGCAAAATAATTATTAAAAGTTTCACTGCCGACGCGCCATGAAACGGGCAATTGTTTTAAGTATGTCATCCTGAGCAACGCGAAGGATTTGCTTTATGCGGCGGGGAAAGCAGATCC
>JANMJR010000076.1:0-1715 GCA_031371465.1 Pseudomonadota bacterium | reverse complement strand
GAGGATCTGCACAAAGCCGACGTAGAAGAACAGGCCTTCCATGATGCAGGAAAAGACGATGAGGCTTTTCAGCAATTTCTGATCGTTTTCCGCTGTGCCGGTCTTGAAATGCGGATCGGTCAGCGTATTGATGAACGGGATCAGGAATTCGTCTTTATCGCGGATGCTGGCGACTTCGTGATAGGCATTAAAAATCTCCGCTTCGTTCAGCCCTAAACTTTCGACGATGTATTGATAGGCGTGGGTGTGGATCGCCTCTTCAAACGCCTGGCGCAGCAAATATTGGCGGCACTCGGGCGCGGAGATGTGGCGGTACGTTCCCAGTACGATATTGTTCGCCGCGAGCGAATCGGCGGTGACGAAGAAGCCGAGATTGCGTTTGACGACGAGGCGCTCGTCCTGGGTCAAACCCGCGGGATCTTTCCACAGTTGGATGTCGCGCTGCATATTGATTTCTTGCGGCATCCAATGATTGGCGCAGCCGGAGAGATATTTTTCCCACGCCCATTTGTATTTGAATGGCACGAGTTGATTGACATCCGCCGAGCCATTGATGACGCGCTTGTCTTCTAGTTTGACACGCCCAGCGCGCGCCGGTTGTGCCGTGGCAGCGGCCTGTGAGCCCATATCTAGCGGCTGGCCTACGGGGTGGGGGGCTGGCCTAGGGCCACCTAGGGCCAGGGCCATGCGGATCTCCGGCAATGCTTCGGGTATGCGCGGCGTGTTCGCAGGCACCGACATGCGCGGTTCCAGGCGCAATTGCGGAACCATCTCGTCTTCAAATCTCAACATACTTTTTCTCCATTGGGTCGGGCTGCAACGCAAGCGACGCCCGGTCACGCTCTACGAGGATATTGCTGCGATGCTGCGCCGGGAACGCCAATTCGGTCAATGCCTCCCAGTGGTGACACGCAGGTTGGTACTGGGCTACGAGTTGGCGCTCAAATAATAACAACTCGCCGGCGGAAAAATAGGGCAGGCCCGCATGGGCGACGAATAACTTGCTCGACTCGCCGGCGTAAGCAGCCCAGGATTCAAACGCAACCTGCTCGCCGAGCAAATCTTCCTCGGCCAGGTTATGTGCAAGGCTAAAATAAATAGGCTGGTAGGGCACAGGATGCCAGTCCCGATCAACCATACAAACGCAATACAGCCCCGGCCCGCTTTCGGGGCGCCATTGCGCAAGTTTTACCGGATCCGAAAAAGTAATGGTCCCAAATTGCAACGTCATGGTTACCTCTGTTTGGCTTTTGGTTTGCAAGGCGAACCTGTTCGATCTAGGCGGCTGGAATGCGCAACACCTGGCCAGGATAAATTTTATCGGGGTGGCTGAGCATCGGTTTATTCGCTTCGAAAATCGCCGGATATTTCATCGCATCGCCATACACTGCTTTGGCGATTTTCGACAAGGTATCGCCGCGCACCACGGTGTGGAATGCCGCTTCCGGCTCCGGCAATGCCACGCCCATTTGATCGTTCACCGCACTCACGCCTTCCACATTGCCACAGCACAGCACGATCTTTTCCTTCGTTTCCTGATTCGGCGCTTTGCCGAAAACGCTCACCGTACCGGTCGCACCATCGAAGGTCACGTTCAAATCATCGGCGCTGAGATTCTGCTTTTGGATGTAGGCTTTAATGCCATCCGCGGCCTGACGGTTGAGCTGATTCACTTTTTCCTGGGTCACGGGGTCGCTCGGCTTTTGCTTTAACTC
>JANMJR010000063.1:0-23493 GCA_031371465.1 Pseudomonadota bacterium | reverse complement strand
TAGGCGGCGGGCATTTGTTTGATCCACTGCAAAAGTTCGTCTGAGGCTCGACACGTACTTGAGCACCAAGCTAGACAAACAATCATTACCAGGCGCGTCCACTTTGCCGTGATTACACGATCAGTATTCAATCGCGCAGGCTCCGGATTATTTTTTTGGCGGGCAATCAGGCCGCACCGGATAGGGCTGAATTCTTGGTCTCTTACATTGAAAACCAAGTTCGTTCACGCCGAAATAGCCACGAATACCGCGACAGGTTTCTTTGTTCATCGGATAGATATACCCATACCAACAGCAAACGCCTTCGGCAGTTCCGGCGCCGCTGGTAACGACAAATTGCGGCTGGCTGTCAGCACTGTTTAGGATTGTTAACAACGCTTGCAGCGCGCCTTTGCGCTTGGGCAGAAATCGAATGCCCAGCGTACAGCTCGCGCCCGGCGCGATGGGCTGATCGAGGCAGCCCTGCGCGGAAAACGCGCTGGGGTCATCTATTGTCAGGCGACTAATGCGCAAGGGATCGGCGGTACGATTTGTCAGTTGAAGCAGTTTTTCCTGCCCGACGCAGACCTCCTGTTCACCGAACTCCAGCCGATTGCTATCCAGGGCGAGACCGTTTGTGCCGGACGACGGCGCGGTAGGTACATCGCCCGCGCCCTTCCCAGGCGGTTGCGAAATAACGTCAGCGCGGGCGTCCGCTGGCAAGGCCACACCCCAGTTGGTCAGCACCGTGCGCACGATCAACGCCGGCACGGCAAGTCCGAACCCTTGGTTCAGCCCCATAACCAGTCCCACCACTTGACTATCTTTGATGACGGGCCCACCGGAATTCCCTTCCTCTAAATCTTTTGAAAGAACGATGTTGCGCCCCTCCAACGACACCACGTTAACGCGCAACACGCCCCAAGACGCCACACCGCTGGGAAAACCAATAGCCGTTACCTGATCTACGCCGGCTTTCAATTGCACGGATGCGCTGAGCTTCAGCGATACCAGGCCCGGCGGTAAATTTTCCTGGCCACGGACCACGATAAGTGCGAGGCCCTGGGGATCGCCCCCTTCGATCTTGCGGACTTCAGCTTTGACCGAAACGTTCTGCCGCGTGAAAAATTCCACTTGCGGCGCCGGGTCGCCCTCGACCACATGTGCCGCGGTGACAATGTAGGCAATACTCGGCTCCAGCTTGATAATAAATCCCGTGCCTGTCTTGCGTTTGCCCTCGGAAAGCGAACTGATCTTAACCACACCGGCACGCAATGCGTCGATATCCTGGGCATGACTAGCGGCGCCGATTAGCATTGACCACACGGCGATGATTGCGCCGAACCAACCCAGTCTCACTGCTTGAACTCCTTGTAGAGTTTGTACGCCCCAAGTGTGACGGAAAAAACCCACACCAAAATACTGAACAACACCGCAGGCTTGGCGCCATACCAGAGTGTGTCAAACCGCGTCAGCCGTCGATCCTCCGTAGCGGCGCCGGCCAGGGTGCGAATGTGTCCGGCAATGCCCGCCAAACGCAAGCGAATTTGTTTCCCGTACGGTTCAACTTCGAGCCGGGTGATGAAAAACCGATCTAACTGAGCCAGCCCAAGAAACTCTTGCGGGTCGATGACGACCTTGTCTTTAGCCGGAAAATCAGAATAGCGTATTTCGCCTGCTGCCACTAGACTGGGTTCGCGTTCACCATTTTGATTTTGCCGCGTCAACTCGATCTCTCGAATCGGCGCACCGGTTTTGGACAACAACGCCATTGGCGTGTTCTTAACCGGCGTTAAAGTCAGCACCAAGGATTGCGGCAGACCGCGCACGTCGATCAACGGACTGTCTGGCGCCAATTCGGCGCGTAAGGCAATAGGATTTGCCACCGCTTGCTTCGAGTCTGCGAACTTTCCTTCGCGAGTGATGCGTGCCGCGTTTAAACGAAAACCATTCAGCGGCAACACCGCGGGCGCTAGGTGCTGTCCATCGAATCGCATGGTCATTCCCGCGCCGTCTATGGTCTCCAGTATGACCTGTGTTCCCGGATCGACGGAAATCGCTTCCAGCCTTCCTGCAAGCCCGTCGCCGCCATGGTCGCTGAGTATCGTGACGATCGGTAAGTCTTCCTTGCGACCACGCAACACCACCGCTGCGTCGGCGGCGATTGCCTTCCAAGGACTCTCGCTACCGCTGTCGTCGCCAAGACCGGGATCGGCAATTTGTAATTTTGCCGGTTTGAACGTAATCGAGTCGAAACTTTCAATGCTGAGGGACTGAAAGCCCACGGACTTATCCAGAATCGGCACCGGTTGCGAACCTCCGATCGCAAACGCCAGGCGGTCTACGACAAGGTCAATTTGGACGCGGGTCGGTATGCGCCAGTTCATTAATCCCAGTGCTGCAGCCGCAATGACGACGCTGGGAAGAATCAACAGGCCGAATGCATAGAGGGCCTTTTTGGATTTCTTGCTGCGCGCCGCAACAAGCTCGGCGCCCTTGCCATCGATCGCCTGAATCGTGTCCGCCAGAAGCGGCGCGCGGCCATTGGGGCGCGGGGAATTAAGCAATGATTCGATGCTTTTCAACAGCCGCTGAAATTCCTCATGGGGCTCATTCCCATGCCAATCGACAAGGTTTGCCGCCTGCAGCCGTTTGAATTCAAGCGGCAACTTCAGATCTTCATCCAACACTGCAGGAAGGAGCAGATCCCGACCCACACCTTCCGACGCCTCCGCCCTCACCCAGCGAGACTCGACCGAATGTTTGCTCCAAAGCACGACGACGCATTTTGCCGTCGCGAGATTCTCTTCGATCACCTGATCGAAGTTCTTGCCGAATGGAATGTCACGATCCCACCAAACTGACCAGCCGTGTCCGATAAGCGACGTGGCGATTTGTTTCGCCCGTTCACGATCCTCGCTCGCATAGCTGATGAAAATGTCGGCCATTGGATTTAAAGGTTTTTTTTATTGTTGTTGCTTTGACCGCGGTTACTTTACACGCGGCTGATGACGAAAGTTGACGACTTGATTAAGCGGGTCGTTACTGTTCAGCATGTAACCGCTAACGACTAATTTATAGCCGCCGCGGGGCGCTGATGGACTAGTCGCATCCCACTTGATCCAGAAGGGCCGACCACCGAGCTGGGGCGCCAGCGATTGCACCAAAATACCGTCGCCGCCGCTCTCTGGATAGATCATGGCCTTGATCTTGGCATCGCCGCGCAGCTTGAACGCAAACCGATAACCCTTAATCTCCGTCGGATACTGGGCCTGATAGAAAATCACCGGCGCAACTCTTTCGATGGCACGAGGCTGCGGGCTATCCAGACGAGCCACGGCGCCCAGTTCGTCAATGGTCAGGCCAGGGAGCTGGCTGATGACATCCTTGGTCGGCCAATCGAAAACGTTGTCGAAACCCGTCCGCCAGTTACCATGGGGTTCAATATTGTCGAGCCAATAGTAATGTTTGTAATCCAATTCACGCACGGTTAAGAATACCGCTGCCGGGCGCTCCAAAAAAAATCGCGCATGGAAACGCTCTTGCAGTTTGTCGGTGGGCTCCAGATAATCGACCTGGGCCGACAACAGCTCAATATCGAATCCGGACACGGGTTTGGTTTTGATTCCCTCATTTCTATTCGCGCGTTTTTTATACGCCAGATCCTGCCCCCAACCCAGCGGACAGCACAGGCAGCAACATAACAACAGCGCCAATCGGCGTTGCAATGACTTAACGCTCATCACGCTATAAGGTTTTCAAGTATTCAATCAACGTCATCTTCTCATCTTCGCTCAAGGTCGCGCCATATTCGTGGCCTTGATTGCCGTTACCCCGTAGCGCCGTATCGTGTCGGGTTCCAGTGCGCTCAGCCTCTGCGCCTTCGGTAACAAACCCCACTTTAGATTGATCATACACATCGTATCCACGGTAGAAAATTTTCGGTCGATTCGCGGCCGGCTGCAATAAATCGTACAACGTCGGCACGGAGCCGTTGTGTAAATATGGGGCTTCGAGCCAGATGCCGTCGAGGAATTGAATGACATAGCCTTGCAAATCCTCTTCCACCAAGCCTTTACGTTCCAGTCCCATTTCTTTCACGACTTTGTTCGCGGCGATTGCCGCGGATTTGTTCCAACTATCGAGGCGGCCGCGATCGGTAGCGATTTCGGCAATCGGCAAACTGGTGCCGGTGCGATCGCTGGCGTGGCACGCGCCGCAGTTGGCATCGAATATTATCTTACCCTGCGCGGCCTTGGTGTGATCGATGGGGAACGGATATTTCGGCGCGGGCAAGTTGCCGAGATATTCGTGCAACCATTTCACTTCAGCCAAAAATTTCTCCTTATCCTTCGGCGGCGCGCCGAGCAAGCCCATGGCCGAATCCATAATCACCGAGTAGGCGTCGTGACTATCGCCGGCGTAGTTCATGCGATGACCTTTATCCCATTTGTATTTCTGCAAGTTCCAATTGGACGGCATATCGGTCGGGCCGAAGGTGTCGTCCATGGGCAGTTGGATCATGAAATACTTGGTTAGGTTCATCGCGTCGTCACGGCCCTGACCCCACTCGGGGAAGTCCTTGCGATAAATCCAAGCGAATTGTTTTTCGCGCTCGATCAAACGCTGCTTCATAATTGGGATGATGAAGAAGCGATACAACCCTTGATCGATTAAATCGAGCTTGGTCACCAGATTAATCTCGCGCATTAAATTATCGGCATTGAAGCGCGGATCCTTGGCGCAATCGACCAGGAAGCGGAAGAAGCCTTCGATATCGGCCGTGTGCGATCCCCCGGCAACGACGAACGTGGGAATCTCGTCGGGCTTGGAACGATAACTAGATGTGTGGCAGCCGGCACAATTGTTCGCCACCCGCGGAAAACCGATGGTCTTTTTGCTAAAGCCGATCGGCACGTCCATGCCCTGCTCCCACGGCACGCCCAGACCCGCGTAGCCGCCGGGCTTCGATAATTTTTCCGGAAACATGCGCGGCAACACATACCAAATCCAATAGGGAATGCCAGCATCGAACTCGGCGCCGATGGAGCCGTATTTGAAACGCATCTCCGGCGTCGCGGTGACCCATGCTTCTTGCGGATGCTCGCGAAAACCGCGATCCCAGGCGATGTAGCCGCCAAATGCCGCGAGGATGACTAGTAGCAGCAGTATGATTTTTCTGCGGGTTTTGGGTTTCTTTTCGGTATTGGTCGTAAGCATAGTGTTTTCCTCACCCGATTTCAATTCAGCGCAATTTGGCATTGGTGGCGCAATGGCGAGATTGCTTCGTCGCTTTGCTCCTCGCAATGACATCGTTGGAAATTTACAAGTCTTCGTATAGATCAACCCACTTTGGATTGAAATCATTAATCAACTTCAACTTATCTGCTCGTGATTCACCTTTGATTTGTTTCTCTCTAGATATCGCAGAGTAGGGATTCTCCGCAACCTCGTAGTAAACCAATTTACGAATTCGATAGCGTTTGGTAAATCCTTCGCACAGTCCTTCACGATGTTCATGCGCACGACGTTGTAAGTCGTTTGTCACGCCCGTGTACAGCACCGTGTTCCTGTCGTTCGTCATAATGTAGACGTAAAACTGTCGCGCCATATCAACGAAGTTACCAACGTAAAATCTGTCATTGCGAGGAGTCCCACGCTTCGCTTTGGGATAAACTTTGCGACGAAGCAATCTCGCCTTTCGCCGACCATCGCCTAAAACGTTTTCAAAAACTCAACCAGCGCGTCCTTATCTTCAGCACTCAATTCCGTGCCGTAAGATTTACCCTCATGTCCGCCATTTCCGTTGCCGGAAATGCTCGTATCAAAGCGAAAATATTTGCGCCCGCCCTCCTCGGCGACACCCGATACAAAACCGACTTTGATCGGATCGTAAACATCGTAGCCACGATAAAACTCCTTCGGTCGTTTGTCCGCGACTTCAAGTAAATCGCGCAGGTTCGGCACCGCACCGTTGTGCAAATAAGGCGCGCGTAGCCACAAACCATCGAGCGGCATGTTGGCATAGCCAAAAGTCTTGCGGTAATGGCAAAAGCGGTACGGCGTGCCGGCATAGGGCGTGCCCATGTTGACGGCGAGCACATAGCTGAACGAATCGAGCCGCCGCCGATCCGTTGCGATATCTTCAATGCGCGTGATCTTGCCGACGACGGCGCCGTAAATGTCTTCGGACTCACCGGGCTTCAGGCATTCGGTTTGCGGCAGACCTTCTTTCGGTGCGAATGTTTGACCGTTAGCACCGTGGCATCCGGCACAGTATTCCGCGTAGATCTTGCCGCCAGCCGCCGCCTTCGTTTGGTCAATCGCATAGGGATACGCCGGTTGCTTCACGTCCCTAAGCCAAGCTTCCATGCGGCCGATGGATTCCAGATCGATGGTGGGCGGTGTCGCGCCGGTGGCGAACGCGGCGTTCTTGTTGCGCTCGATCACGTTGCCGTTATTGCCATCCCAGTGCAAATGCATGCCGGTTTTCTGCCGTTGGTTCCAAACGGACGGAAAATCGACCGGCGCTTGAACCTCGTGATCCGGCAGTTTGTCGAACGGGAAATTAAAGTAGCCGGCTTTGCCCGGATTGAATGTGTCGACGCGGCCTGGCCCCCAGTGAGGCTCTTTTTGCGCCCATTCAAAACGCTTGCGCAGCGATAGCAAGCGATCACGCATGATCCAGATCGCCACCGGATAAACCACGTAACGATCGATCATGCTGAGGCGGCCTTTGTTCTTTGCCATCAGCCGATCGATTTCCGGGACGATATAATCCGCGCTGAACTTCGCGTCAGCGCTGCAATTAAAGAAAAAAGTTTGAAACGCCAGCATGTCGAGCGTATTCGACGGCATCCCTGTATAGACTTTGGCGACACTCTGCGGTGTATCGCGCACCGTGTTAGTGTGACAGGCGCCGCAATTCAAAAACACCCGATCGATGCCCATATGACGGCGTTTGGACACACCGATCGGCAAATCCTTATTCGCTTCGTACACCATGCCGAACGCCACATAGGGCGTGGCTTCCGGGGCAGGCATGGCTGCGGGCAAGTATTCACGGCACACGTGAGGCAGTGCCTGCCAGATCTTAAGCGGGAAGCCGACCGTACGTTCGCCGCCGGTGGAACCATATTTGAAATGTTCTTCGGGACTAGCGTAGTGCGCCGTGTGATCCGGTAGAAAACGCAGCGCCAAATAGAGGCCAAAAATCAGCGGCACACCGATGGAAAACGCCAGCCACGACCACAGGCGACGAACCCATTTGACTCGCGAAAGTTGCGCGCGCGTTGGCCCGGACGGATAGGCTTCTTCAAGTTTTGCCATTCTGTGAACTCTCCTACCGACTCATCGTTTCACTGGGGCGAACAGCCACGCAGCGTTTCATAACTGCGGCCGAGCCACTTGTCTGGCCTTTGCTGGAGTTCGCTATCGACGAACGGCTCAACGTAGGCGCGCATGGCCGCCAACGCGCTGCCGGTTGCCCAGCGATCCGCATGAATCGGCAACGCCGTTACGGGCGGCATCGGCGTTTTCGGCCGAACAGCCGGCTCGACTTGCCACATGCTCAGCCGAAAAACAATCCGCTCGGCGCAGCGCTGCAAATTTTGCTGAACGGCCTGCGCCGTGCCATACATGAAGTTGGGTGGAAACGCCTCGCGCGTGGCATGGCAGCGTGCACAATGGGCGTAAAAATGATTCAGTCCGGCGTTACCCGACACAACGCCGACCGGCCCAGCTTCATCCATTCGGGCCGGCGGTAAATGGGCTTCACCGACGCAACAGGATTGCGCCGCGTCGATATTGAGCGCCCGCAATAGCGCCGCGCGCAAGGGCCCACGTTGAATGGTCGGGTGGTCGAGTGCGGCTTGCCCGGCGGGATCGGCGAGCATCATTTCAATCGCCCGATCAAGCGCCACGAATCCGGGCGCTTTCAAAATTTCGTCGGCCGTGGACTTAGCATCAAACGCGAGCGCCAGATTGTCCGCCAGCAGGCGAATATCGTTGACGCTGAAAAATTCACCAATCCCTTTAACCACGCGATAACGATCGGTTTCCCGTTGCCAAATCTCCTTGTGTCCGCGCGCCAACAGCGGCTCAAAACGCGCAGGAACATGGGCGAGCCGCTCGGAATCGGCGAACTGCAGCGGATCGCGATTGGGAATATCGTTACTGGGAATTTTTAAGCCGCTGGGCCAGCGTGCTTGCCAATTTTTTTCGAATGGCGCGAGAAAATCGTGCTGAAACATCGTGGACTGAAAGTCAAATCCACGCTCATTGGTGAGGCGATATTGCAGCGCCGCGGCAAGGGCGCGGGCGCGACAGCGGCGACTGTCGCCACAGCCATCGCGCCAAAGTAACTGGTAGGCCGCGAACAGGTTGGCGCGATCGGTGGCATCGTCGATCGCATTCGGCACATCGACGCCGACGCGAACCGGCAAACCGTCGAAATCCACCCGTGCAGTCGCCAAGCGTGTGGCGATTTCCGGATTGGCATTGGTTTCGTCCCACACCTGGCGCGAAAAAATCGGGGCTTGGTTCTGATGGCAACTCACGCACACCGAACGATTGGCATAAAAAATTTCCGGTTGCGCGCCCGCAACATAATTTTTTACCAGTTGAAATTCAAACCGCCCCGCCGTTTCGTTGAAGCTGATCACTTCGATCAGATTGGCTTTTTCTTGGTAGCCCAAATACAAGCGATCCTTGAGCAGTGGAAAATCGCTTTTTATGCCCATCTTCGCCTCCCCGGTAAACGCGGCGACCACGCGCGGATATTTGAAGAATTCCGGCGCGGCGGCGGTACGCTGCAACGACCGTCCCAACGGAATCAATACCGCCCGGTAACAACCCGCGTCGGATCGCTCATGCTCGCAGCCGCCGGCCTGGGACAATGCGCTCAACAATTTTGAAAAAGGAAAGGGAACGCGCCAGCCGGCGCCATCGGCGCGGCCCATCAGTTGATCGAAGAGCGATCGTCCCAGCGGCGGCAGACTAGTCCCCACGTCGGCGACAACATTGGTTGCGGCGCGATCCGCCAATGCTTCGTTCCTGATCGAATTTTTGTCGCCCCCAAAACCGACCTGATTCGCCACCAGGATTGCCTCAGCGACAACAATACAAAGTGAAACGACTAGGGTCCACGACGCTGCTCGCTCCATGCATCACTGCGCCGCCACAACCTTGCGTGGTTGAGTGCCTGTCCAACAATCTTCTTGTGATTGACCGGTTTTCGTAAACGCCGGCCCCTCTTTTGCAGCGATCTCGTCATTCACCAATGTGAAATTCAGAATGAAGATTCGGTCAAGATAAGCCCGCCCCAAATAAAATCCCGGTCGCACCATGCGAATCTCGTCGCGCACCTTGAAGCCGCGCCGGCCGGCGAGAAAATCCGGCTTCTCCATGTAGCCGGCGATCTCATCGGTAAACGCGTAATCGATAATAATCGACTCGCGGCGCGAATCCATCAGACTTTGGCCGCAGTACAGCTTGGCCGGAAACAACAACCAAGCACCTTTTCCTTTTACGTCGATTTTCTGCGGCTCAGCTTCCACTAGACCCATGGTGCGCAGCAAGTTAATGTCCTCAATGCGATTACGCAACACGCGCTCATTGCGATAGAACACTTTGCCCTTCCACAATGTTTCACCGATCAAATCGAGCTTCTTACCTTTCAGTTGTACGACCAAACCCGGCAGGCCGCCGACGATTTCCGACAGTCGCAACTTTCCACTGCTGCCGCGCGGAAAGAACAAATTGCCTTCGAACGCGCCATCGGGAATCGGTCCTGCCGCCAGGCGCGCATAAACTTGATCGATCTGCTCTTGATCCAACGTCGATAGATAACGCGGCGTCATTTTATCGAGTTCTGCCGCTGTCAACGGGAAGCTGTGCTCGATCGATGCAAAGTCCGGTTTCGCTTGATAGCCGGCGCCGTAGCTGGCGAATTTGATGTCGGGTGTAGGTGTAAATAGGGTTTGAATATAATCGCAACCCGTCAAGCTTAACAGCGTGAGCATGGCAATCGGAAAGCGTAAATTCATGATCTTTTTCCCCTCCTTTGGATTACATCGTCGCCAAGAACGCGATCAAAGCATTCTTGTCGGTCGCGGCCAAACTCTCGCCAAAACGGTGGCCGTCGTTCTCGATGTCGGCGGTGCAGGTGCTGTAGGCTTCCAGAATCTTTGGATGCTTGCCAACGGTCGCGATCATGCCGACGGGGTCCTTGAGAATCGCGTTGAGCGTATCGACCAACGCCTGGGTCAACGCCTTGCCCTCGGCATCACCGAGTTGTGCAATGAGTTTTTTCTCCAGGGCGCCGCGATCTTTTTTCGCCAACACGAGATCATTGACGAATAACTTATGTTGGAAATTGCCGAGTAATCCCGCCGCCGTCCCCGCGGGAATTTCCAACTTGAACCCCAGGATTTGCTTTTCGTTCGCGCCGTCCCACAATTTCGGTCCAAAATCCAACACCACCGGAAAATTAAATCGGGTGATTTTCTTGCCCCGCGAATCGGGATTCAATAACTGATTCATGGATTCGACATAGAGCTTAAAACGCCCTTCCACGCTTGGATCGAGCGGCCAACAGGGGGGCTGTTTGCCTTCCGGCAACAAGGGGAAACCAGCCGCGCTCGCATCGGCGTAGCGCAGCCGATAAAAGTCGTTGTTCTTGTTGCTCGGCTGACCGCACAACTCCGGCCCGATACTGTTGTTGTGAAGCAACGGCGCGTGCGCCCACAAACTTAGCAGAGAAATGTTGCGATAGTAACCACGGCCGCCGTCGTGACCCTCCTTGATGTTTGGATCGGGCGCTTGCTGGCGCAGCGTTTCGGAACCGTACTGCTGATAGATATGCCCCACCATGTGGTTGGAATGCAATGCGCGGCAGCGATAGACGCCGACTTCGGTCGCTTTGGTTGGTTGATCGTTGCCTAACCAGTCTTCGCGCAGACCATTGGCCGCGACTTTGCGAAAATCGCGATTTTTAAATTCATTGCCGACGGCTTCCGGAATGCTCGAATGGCAGCGCGCGCAATTTTCGGCGAACACCACGCGCCCGCGTTCCACTCCGCCTTTGCCAAACTGGGTTTCCAAATCCGTCACCAAGCTTTCGTAACCATAACTAGGATCGCTTTTCTGCTGAGCCCGAGCGACGTGCAAATCCGTGGCATTGGATTCTCTGGATGCGAGGAAGTTGAAAATTTCCGGCAGCCGATCCTCGATAGCGCGAAAGTTCGGACAATCGCGCCGACATTGACCGATGTCGAACGGCGTCTGTCCAAAATTGCGCTGTTGCGGATCGAGTTGGCGCAGGTCGCTAAAGTGATTCACCCAGCATTGCTCGGAGCACGATCCGATGTTGAAATACACGCGCTGAATGGCTTCCAGCTTGCCGATCGAGTCCTCACCGCCCTTCAGAATGTGATGTACGCCACTCTCTTTCTCGAGTTTTTTCTCCCAACATTTTCCGTCGCGGCCCGGCTCGCACCAGCAGGTTTCTTCCGCTGCGCCGCTCGCGCAGGAATTGGTTTTACGCCAGCGCCATACTTCTTCATCTTTGAAAGTGGGCCGTTGCGCAAGATTGATCAGCGCATTGATCGTGCCCGGATTGTTTACCTGATCGGTGGCGATCGCCGAGGTGTCGTTGGTGCCGGGCCGGGCGTGGGAAAATACCTGCCATTCCAAGCTATCCATCGGCATGCCCGAAGTGAGCATTTCCGACATGCGCGAATATTGATTGCCGACGGCGCCCTTGATGTTTTCCCATTTCGGATTGGCCGCATCCGCCGGTGGCTTGAGTGGATCGAAGGCGATATGGCAGGAGCCGCACGACGTGCCGATCAAGAACGGCGGCTCGATGGCGCCATCGGCCAAACGCGAGACCCGCGAATCGGACAGTTTGCTGTCGGCGGCGAGTTTTTTGTTGTAGCCGTCCCAACTGGCTAACTTGCCGTTGAGCTTGAGCCATTTATCTTTATCGAAGCGCGGATTGGGAAACTTGCGTATGCCAAGCGCACCGGTCGATGTGCCGAACGCGAGGTCACAGGCGCTGTGGCGCTGATCGACTTTGCCGTCTTTACTGTGAACGTCCTTGGGGTCGAGCATGGCATCTTTGAAATCGCAAGCCGGATCGCGATAGCCTTGCTTACCGACAAAATTAAGCAACAGGTCATCGCCGGCGCAGTATTCAAAGCCGTAGGTTTCGTCCAGACTTTTTGCTGGGCAGTGATCCGACCCGGGCGTACAGCAGCCCGGATCGTTAATCAAACCCCAGGCTTTAAAGCGATCGTTGCGCTCATCGGCGCGCAGCACGCGATGCCAATCGATCAACACGCCGACCCGCTGCGGAAAAGTGTAGGCGTAGAAGCGCGAATTACCCGCCGTGGCGAAGTACCAAATATGTCGCCCGGCGCGCTCGCTGTCACTTAAGCCCTCGTCGCCGGCAAAAAATCCGGGGGCGACATAAGCGCTGGGCGACCCTGTGATGGTCGACGCCGCGGGCGGCGCGGTGTCATCTGCTAGCGCCAGTTTGAAATCGGTTGGCGATCCTGGTTTGAGCCACGCGGTGGCCACCACCACGGCCGAAATCGCCGCTGCTACTAACATTGCTCGCTTCATGCGTCCACCCTCATAAACGGCCATAACCCACCGATACTCTAACCGGTGCGCCAAGAAATTGAATCAACTGAAAGTAATAGGCCGAAAGAGATAGGCCATAAGACCGCTCTGAAGGCGGCTTTGAGAATGTTTTGGGGTTTGTTGAAAACGTAGCGAGGATGCCCGGATGCGCGGCGCGCGGGAACCGCAATGTACTCTATGTACATGAGGATTCCGAGCACTGCGCAACGACGTGGCCATAGGCCAGCTCCCATCCGGGCGCCGCAGTAGTTTTCAACAAACCCTATTTAGCGGTAAACCAATACCGGTATCATTGTATGAGTCAACACTTTATGTGTTTCGCTGCCCATGAGCAAGCCCGCGATGCCGCTGCGGCCGTGGGATGCCATGAATATGAGATCGCAACGCTTTTCGTTTGCCGCGTCGATAATGGCTTCATAGGGCGAATCGTTGACCAGGGTATGGACGTCAAACGTCACGCCGGCCGCAGTCGCCTTCTCTGCGAAACTGTCGAGGATGGTCTTGGCCTGACTTTGTGTCAGGGCCGTAAAACTGTCCGGCGTCATCGCATCGATCGGAATGCCGCCTTCGTAATACGGCACGCTGTATTCGGGCTGCGCATAAAACCCGGTGATGCGGGCATCGATCTCGCGGGCAAACTCGATCGCCTTATTGACGACCCGATTTGAAAGCTCTGAACCATCACACGGAATGAGTATATGTTTAAACACAGCGTAATCCTCCAGAAGCCGAATGATCCAAGCGGTAAGTTATGATATTACGACTATGAAAGTTATACAAAGCCAATATCGCGCCGTTCAGCCCTACGTCACCAAGGACGGCTCGGAAATTCGCGAACTCATGCATCCTACCGTTCACGGCAATCGCCACCAGAGCTTGGCCGAGGCAAGTATCGCGCCGGGTGCGCAAACCGCATTGCATCTGCATCGGGCGACCGAGGAGATTTATCATTTTACCCAGGGCAATGGCATGCTGCGCCTCGGCGCGGAAACGTTCGTCGTGGCCGCGGGAGACACGCTCGCAATTCCACCGGGCACGCCGCATTGCGTGCGCAATACCGGCGACCAGACCATGAAGATTCTCTGTGCCTGTTCTCCTGCCTACGCGCATGACGATACCGTCTTGCTCGAATCATGAACATCAAGCTGGGCGTCGATCTCGGCGGCACTAAAACCGAAATTATTGCGCTCGATCAAGAGGGCAAAACATTGCTGCGGCGTCGCGTGCCCACGCCCGCGGGCGACTACCAAGCAACGCTGTCCATGATCAAGGCGTTAGTGACGCAAGCCGATGAACAACTCGGTGAGCGTTATCCCATCGGCTTTGGCGCCCCGGGATCGCCCTCGCCCGTTGACGGAAAAATGCGAAATTGCAATTCCACTTGCCTTAACGGCCAACCCTTGCTCGAAGATCTACGCAAGGTGCTGCAACGCCCGGTCGCGATCGCCAACGACGCCAATTGCCTGGCGCTATCGGAAGCGACCGACGGCGCGGGCGCCGCTGCACACAGCGTCTTCGCGGTTATTCTAGGCACCGGCGTCGGGGCTGGGATCGTCATCAACGGCGAAGTGTTACACGGCGCCAATGTCATCGCCGGCGAATGGGGACACAACCCCCTGCCATCGCCGCGTGATACCGAACGTCCCGGCGCACTGTGTTATTGCGGCCGTAGCGGATGCATCGAAACTTTTCTTTCCGGCCCCGGATTAAAACGCGATCACTTCAACGTAACCGGCGAACAGCGCGAGCCGCAAGACATTGTCACGCGCGCGGCCGCAAACGCCAACACCTGCGAAGCAACACTGCAACGTTATGAAGAACGCCTCGCCCGCACCCTGGCCCACGTCATCAACATTCTCGATCCCAACGTGATCGTACTGGGCGGCGGCCTATCCAATCTGACGCGACTATATGAAAATGTCCCGCGCTTGTGGAATCCTTATATTTTCTCCGATAGCGTGGCGACGCAACTACGGCAAAATAAGCACGGCGATTCCAGCGGCGTGCGCGGCGCCGCCTGGCTTGCGCGTTCAAGCGATTAGTTACCGCTCATCATTGCGAGCGAAGCGCAACGATCTGCTGTGGACTCGACACGCCCACTTGGAAATAGGCGGACTGTGCTTACTCATTCCGACAACGGCACTATCGCCGCCCTGGGAAGATCACCAAACTTCAGTTTTCGCAAACTGTCCCCTATCGACGACAAAATTTCCGCTAAAATTTCAGATGGTTAGCGTCGCTGCCGGTAAATGTGTCGGGTATTGGCAACAGTTGGCCAGGCAAAAATCCCGTTAGTTTTTAATCAATGAGTTCGCATTCCGCCGCCAAGTTGTTGTTTACCCTAAAAACACATGGCGCTGGCATGGTCTATGCGTAGCTAGTCTCACTGGCGTCAATGCCAGGTTACTATTAACTCTCGGAAGGATTTAAACGATGAAAAAATTAGCGATGGCTCTATTGGTTTCTCTGTTCGCCGCAATTACGCTGCCGGTGTTCGCTGCCGACCCCCCCGCTACCGCGGAAGACTGCAAGAAGGCTTTCGAAGGGGATGAGGCCAAGATCAAGGCTTGCGTCGCTGAACTGAAGAAGTAACCGTTGCACCTTCGGCCGACGCTACCCAGCCGGTGTCGGTCGAGGTTTTAGTTGTATTGAAGTCTTAAATTAAGCATCGCCACGAGGCAGGTTCAGCTTGCCTGTCCACGCTACTCCACTGAAGACGCACACTGTATGCGGCTCTTCAGCACCCCGCCGCGACACTACATCAACACAACGTCGTAAATTTCTTGCGAGTATTGGGTTTCAACCTGGAGCGAAATCGGCTTGCCGATAAAATCGCCCAACTGCGCCATGCTTTGCGATTCCTCATCGAGAAATAGGTCGATCACTTTTTGTGAGGCGAGGATGCGATATTCTTTCGCATCGAATTGGCGCGCCGAACGCAGAATTTCGCGCAGCACTTCGTAGCACACGGTTTGCGCGGTTTTCACTTCGCCGCGTCCTTGGCACATCGGACACGGCTCGCACAATACGTGGGCCAAGCTTTCCCGCGTGCGCTTACGCGTCATCTCGACCAAGCCGAGCGCGGTAAAGCCATTCAACGTAAGACGCGTACGATCGCGCGAGATATTTTTCTTCAGTTCTCCGAGCACACTGTCTTTGTGCCCCTCGTTATCCATGTCGATGAAATCGACAATGATAATGCCGCCCAAATTACGCAAACGTAACTGCCGCGCGATCACCTGCGCGGCTTCGAGATTGGTCTTGAAAATCGTATCGTCGAAACTACGTCCGCCGACAAACCCACCGGTGTTAACGTCGATCGTGGTGAGCGCCTCGGTTTGATCGAAAATCAAATAGCCACCGGATTTCAGATCGACGCGGCGCGCCAACGCGCGCTCGATTTCATCTTCAACGCCGAACAAATCGAACAACGGCCGCTCGCCGGTGTAGAGCTCAAGCACCGGCAAGGCGCTACGGGTATAACTTTCGGCAAACTCATGCATGGTTTGGAACGTCTCGCGCGAATCGACCAAAATTCGCTCGGTTTTCTCGTTGGCGAAATCGCGCACTACACGCAGCGCCAGACTCAAATCTTGATGGATCAGCGAACTCGCCGGCGCCGATTTCGCGTTCTCTTTTATCCGATTCCAAAGTCGCGTGAGGTATTCGATATCGTCGTTCAATTCCTTATCGCTGGCAAATTCGGCAACGGTACGAATGATGAATCCGCCCGCTTCGTTCGCCGGCAATAATTGCTGCAATTTCTCCTTCAGCAACGCGCGCTCGCCTTCATCTTCGATGCGCTGGGAAATGCCGATATGGGCTTCTTGCGGCAGATACACCAGCAACCGTCCGGCCATGCTGATCTGCGTCGATAACCGCGCGCCCTTGCTGCCGATCGGGTCTTTGATGACTTGCACCAAGACGGTTTGGCCATCGCTGAGAATGCGTTCAATGGGCGCGGCCGGGTCGGATTTTTCCCGTGCGCTCCAGATGTCGGCGATGTGCAAAAAAGCCGCGCGCTCCAATCCGATATCGATGAACGCCGACTGCATCCCCGGCAGGACCCGCGCCACCGTGCCTAAATAAATGTTACCGACTAGGCCGCGCGCAGAACGCCGCTCAACGTGCAACTCCTGCACCACGCCCTGCTCGGTGATCGCAACGCGGGTTTCTTGCGGGGTGACGTTGACGAGGATTTGTTCGTTCACAGACGTCCGTTAAAGCCCTGAGAAGCCGGCTTGCTTGAGTAGCTGCGCCGTTTCAAACAGCGGCAATCCCATGATGCCCGAGTAGCTACCCCCGATCTCGGCGATAAAGGTTGCGGCTTTGCCTTGTACCGCATAAGCACCGGCCTTATCCATCGGCTCGCCGGTACCGACATAATCTTGAATCACCGCATCGGTCAAATCCGCAAACCGTACGCGCGAACAGGAAAGCTTGGTCGTCACCGTATCGTTAAACGCCACGGCAACGGCGCTATACACTTCGTGTTCGCGCCCGGATAATTTACGCAGAATGCGCGCGGCATCCGCGGTATTGGTTGGCTTGCCGATGATCTCGCCTTCCACCGCTACGGTCGTATCCGCGCCCAATACCGGCAGGCGCGGCAGGCGGCGCTCAAGGGCGCGCAGCCAGCCGATGTTCGCTTTACTCGCTGCGATGCGCGTGACGTAATCGCCCGGCGCCTCGCCCGGGCGCGGCGTTTCGTCGACATCGGCGCGCACCGCGGGGTAGCTGCGCATGATCAGCACCTCGAAATTGATCCCTATTTGCTTCAGCAGCTCGCGCCGCCGTGGGCTGCGCGAGGCGAGGTAAATTCTATTTTCCAGAGCGTTCATATTTTCAGTTCAAAGTCACTACTCTCGATGATACGGATGCCCTTGCAAAATCGACCAACCACGATAGAGTTGCTCCGCCAATATCACCCGTACCAACCCATGGGGCAGCGTCATTTTCGACAGCGCGACGCGATGCGCCGCCTGAATCTTGATACTGTCGTCAAGGCCATCCGCGCTGCCGATCACGAAGGCCGGATTCATTCCATTCGCCATCGCCTCCTGCAAAAAAACCGCGATGCGTTTGGTCTCCCACAACTCGCCACGTTCGTCCAACACCACCAGCGGCCGAAACCTGCGCAACTGCACATCAAGGCGTTTTGCTTCAACTTTCAATACACTATCAGCGGGCTCCCCCTTGCTGCGTTTTTCCGGCTTGACCTCAACCAGCTCCACCAGAGCTTCGCCCGGCATGCGCTTGGCGTACTCGCGAAATCCGTCATCAATCCAACCCGGCATGCGCTTGCCGACGGCGATGACGGCAATTTTCATCGCGCTGCTACGCGGCGCTCGCCGCTTTTGCTTTGCTTGGCTTTGGCGCTTTTTTTGCCGCCGCCCACAATTCTTCCAGATTGTAATACTGTCGCACCGTCGGCTGCATCACATGCACTACAATATCACCCAGATCCACCAGCACCCATTCGCCGCTCTGCTCGCCTTCGACGCCGTAGACCTTGGCGCCCAGTGCCTTTAGCTTATCCTGCACATTGCGCGCCAGGGCGTTGGTTTGGCGGCCGGTGTCGCCGCTGGCGATCACCACGTAGTCGAACAGAGATGTTAATTTTCGGACGTCAAACGCGAGTATGTCTTTCGCTTTTTTGTCCTCAAGTGCCTCGACAACGGCATTACGCAGGGTAGCAATTCTCATCAGTAGCTTATGTGTCCTCTAGTTATACAGTTTGTTAGCTCGAATATAATCGAGCACGGGGTCGGGAAGCAAATAACGCGGCGAGTTCCCTGCCGCGATTGTTGCACGAATCGCCGTGCTGGAAATCGCCAGAGGCGTAAGTCCGAGCAAAAAAATATGACCGGCAGCCGATTGCGTGGCCTTAGCCGGATCGTCGCACTGCTGGATTTGGAACCACTGACGAACTTCGGTGGTCAGGTTAAGGGGCGAGAATGCCTCGGTACTCGGACGCATCGCGACAAGCAAATGCACGAAGTGTGTTAACTCTTGCCAGCGCTTCCAAGTATGCATCAACAAAAATTGATCCGCGCCAATGAACAGCACAAGGGGAATATCGCTTCCCACTTCCGCGCGCAACGATTGCAACGTATCGATCGTGTAAGTCGGCTCGGTTTTGCCCAACTCTCGCCTATCAACACTAAAGCTCGAATTATTTTCTGTGGCGATGTCCAGCATAGCAAGGCGATGCGCCTCAGAAACTTTCGCCCGCCCGCGATGGGGCGGCCGCCCGGCGGGAACAAAACGCACCTCGGATAAAGTCAGAAAATCCCGCGCTTCCTGCGCCAAGCGCAAATGACCGAAATGGATGGGATCGAAACTGCCGCCGAGGATGCCGATGGAGTTGCTCAGGCTATCCACTCTTCTCGCCGGATTCCGGAAGATTTCAGAATCGCAATCAATGTGCCATTGGGTAAATCTTTAGCATGAAATGGAACGACGGCACGACGACCCAACTCAGCATTTAGATAAACTCGATGACTACCACTACTATGATCGAGCACGAAACCGTTGCGTTCCAATATTCTTATTACATCCTTAGAATTCAGTACCGGCGTCTTAGGCATTCGCGACGCGCAGTTGGCCTTCAAATGTGCCGCTGTCGTCGACGACCGGTTCAGCGTGTTTGCGCATACTGCCTAGGTAAGCGTTAACGGCATCGGCCGCCATCATATTCGCTTCTTCGACGGTGCGCCCAAAGGTCACGCAACCAGGCAAAGCGGGGACGGTCACGGTGTATCCCCCTTCCGGTTCGGGGCGCAAGATAATTCGATACGTTAAATCTGACATTAGCTATCCTCTCACTTCGCCGTTGCCGAGCACGATGTATTTTTGGCTGGTCAGACCTTCCAACCCAACGGGCCCGCGGGCATGAAATTTATCGGTGGAAATGCCGATCTCCGCGCCTAAACCATATTCAAATCCGTCAGCGAAGCGCGTCGACGCATTCACTATCACCGAACTCGAATCCACTTCGCGTAAGAATCGCATCGCATTCGTGTGGTTCTCGGTGATGATCGCGTCGGTGTGCAGCGAGCCGTAGGTGTTGATGTGCTCGATCGCTGCATCGATATCGGGCACGATTCGAATCGATAAAATCGGCGCCAGATATTCCGTGCGCCAGTCTTCTTCTGTTGCATCACTCACTTGAGTGATGCCATGCGAGGCAAGCAGGGCGCGGGTCTTCTGGCATACCCGTAGCTCGACAGATTTATCCAGATAGATTTTGGCGAGCGGCGGCAACACACGCGCGGCAATACTTTCGGCTACCAATAAAGTTTCCATGGTGTTGCACGTCCCGTAACGCTGGGTCTTGGCGTTGTCGCAAACCTTGATCGCTTTATCGATGTCGGCGGTGCTGTCGATGTAGGTATGGCAAATGCCGTCGAGGTGTTTGATCACCGGAATACGCGCTTCTTTCGACACGCGCTCGATCAGCCCTTTGCCGCCGCGCGGCACGATCACATCAACGTAATCCTTCATCGTCACCAACTCGCCGACCACGGCGCGATCAGTCGTTTCGATTACCTGCACCGCCGTCTCCGGCAAACCCACCGCGCGCAATCCTTCGTGAACACAAGCCGCAATCGCAAGATTGCAATTCAACGCCTCGGAACCGCCGCGCAAAATACTCGCGTTACCTGATTTCAAACACAGCCCCGCCGCGTCCGCCGTCACATTGGGCCGCGCCTCGTAAATAATGCCCACCACGCCCAGCGGCACACGCATTTTGCCCACTTGTAGGCCGCTCGGGCGATAGCTCATGCCGCTGATTTCGCCGATCGGATCGGGCAAGGACGCAATCTGCTCCAAACCCTGCGCCATCAACTCAACGCCTTTGCCATCAAGAGCCAGCCTATCCAACATAGCCGGCTCAAGGCCCTTATTCCGCGCGGCTTCCAGGTCAGCCTGATTGGCCGCCAAGAGTTTATTGGCATCGCGGCGAATCGCCACCGCGATCGCCAGCAACGCGCCATTCTTCATCGCGGTGCTCGCCTTCGCCATCAAGCGCGAAGCCGCGCGAGCTTCCTGCCCGACGCTTTGCATGTAAGTTTTGATATCCAGAACCGGCGAATTCATAGCATTACTCAGACGCACTTCGGTAAAGCGCTATTCTAATCCACACCGGCAAGTTACGGAAATCAAACCGAATTTCCGAAAAATACGCTGCTAGGTTCGGGTGATGCACGAGACCCAACAGGCTCATCTTGAACATGCGATGGTATCTACATGGTCGGCGCCGCGATACGCATCCCCAACGACAACAATTCGTCCCACAAATCACCACGCCGAACGCCCTTAATGATGCGATCGCACTCCCCTGCGTGGGATAGCGCCGCCTCCAAAGCGGATTGCGTCAACCGCTTCACGCCGCGCTCGATCAAGCCCTGGCGCGGACCCCATACGCGCGCATCTCGCAACAGTTGCGCCATCGGTTTGCCCTGGCTTTGCCCGAGCTTGACCTTGAGCAAGGCGCGTATTTCTTCGCTCAAACTCCACAGCAACAGCGGCGGCGCTTCGCCTTCGTCACGCAGGCCCTCAAGCGTGCGCACGAAGCGGGCGGCATTGCCGCTGAGCATGGCTTCGCTTAGGCCAAAAATATCGTAGCGAGCGACATCGAGCACGGCGTCCTTCACCATGTCGAAAGTGAGCGTCCCGGCAGGAAATAACAAGGCAAGTTTACGAATCTCTTGTTGTGCGGCGACCAGATTTCCTTCGACGCTATCGACCAAAAATTGCAGCGCCGCGCGGTCGGCCTGTTGATCTTGCAGGGCGAGGCGGCCTTGTAGCCAAGCAGGCAACTGGCCGCGCGCGACTTCGTCGGCGCTCACTACCACGCCGGCGTTTTCAAGGATGGAAAACCACGCGCTCGTCAGCGTGGCGCGATCGAGTTTCGGCAGCGTGACCAGGGTCAGCACATCGTCACTCAGCGAGGCACAGTAACGCTCGATGGTCTTTGCGCCTTCGACGCCTGGCTTGCCGCTTGGGATGCGCAGCTCGACGATTTTTCGTTCCGCGAACAGCGATTGATTACGCGAGCCGTTCAACAGCGTCGAGCTATCGAAGCCCGTTTCCATGGTGTAGGTTTCACGCTCGGTATGACCGGCAGCGCGGGCGGCGCCGCGAATCGCATCCGCCGCCTCTAGCGCGAGCAAGGTTTCGGGGCCGTGGATGGTGTAGAGGCGCGCGAGTTTCTGCTTGAGGTGTTGCGCCAGGTTTTCGCAGGATAAACGCATGGACTATTTTTTGGCTGCCTGCAGCCGCCGCAGCAGTTGCTGCACGACATCGTTTTCCATGTCGCGGTAGAGCAAATTTTCTTCCAGTTCCTTCCCCAGCACTTGGGTGTCGTTGAAGGAAATGGAGCGTTGACTGACGATCTCGCCCGCAGGCAGATCGGGCTCACCCACGGTGATGATCCGATAACGCACGCGCTGACGCAACTCGTATTCCTGCGCCCGCCCGGCCGCGGACAGCGACACGATGGATTTCTCTCTAACGTCGGACAGTATCTCCAGCGCTAGTTCGGCGTCGGCCTGCCGCTCCACCAGACGCGCGCCGCTCGAGGCTAGCACCCGTTTCAGCGCACTGGTCACAGACGTGGTGCTCGGCCCGCTAATGTGCAAAGTCGAATACGGCAGGGCCACTTGACCGCGTAGGTGAAAGCCACAGCCGGCCAACAGCGCAATGAAAAAACACAGGAAAAGGCGTCGCACCTAATCGGCCCTTTCGGAAATCTCGATCAAATTCTGGTCCGGATCGCGCAGATAAATCGAGCGAATCTTATACATCGCGCCGGTGCGCATGACCGGGCCTTCCTCGATCCGCCAGTTCGCTTGCGCGAGCCGGGCGATGACTTGATGCAGCGGCACGCTGGCGATAAAACACAGATCCAGCGAACCCGGCGTAGGCAACTGCGCTTTTGGCAAAAACTCTTTGCCATGCTGGTGCAAATTAATTTTCTGTTGACCAAATTTGAATGCTATTCGACCTTCGCCAAAGGTTTCAAGCTGCATGCCGAGCAGATCAACATAGAACGCAATGCAGCGCGGCTTGTCTTTGGTGGTAAGGACGAAGTGGTCGAGATGGTCGATCATGATTTAGACGACGACGTTCACCAACCGGCCAGGCACGACGATGACTTTTTTGATCGCCTGACCCAGCACGAATTTTTCGATATTCGGATGATTGCGTGCAAGGGTTTCAATCGCTTCGCGGGTTGCGTCTTTCGCGACCATCATGTTGCCGCGCAGCTTGCCATTCACTTGCACTACCAATTCGATTTCGTCTTGAACCAGCGCGGTTACGTCCACGCTCGGCCATGGCGCATCGATCAACATCGAGCTACCCGGCCGCAATATCCGCCACAGCGCTTCGCAGGCGTGCGGCACGATGGGCGACAACATCAGCACGGTATTCTCCAATACCTCTTGCGCGACAGCGCGCGCGGTGGGCGATTTATCGGTGAATTTGCTGAGAAGGTTCAACAATTCCATCACCGCAGCGATCGCGGTATTGAATTGCTGGCGGCGGCCATAGTCGTCGGCGACTTTTTGCAAGGTGCGATGCAACTCAAAGCGCAATGCCTTTTGCTCGGCATTCAAGTCACCACTTGCATAACCGGCGACGACGCCTTGCTCGACGTGCTCAGCCACGATGCGCCACAAGCGTTTCAAGAATCGAAACGATCCGACCACACCTTCTTCCGACCACTCCAAACTTTGTTCCGGCGGACTGGTGAACATCATGAACAGCCGCGCCGTATCGGCGCCGTATTCGTTGATAATCGCCTGGGGATCGACGCCGTTCATTTTCGATTTCGACATGGTGCCCATGCCACCATAG
>JANMJR010000057.1:0-5333 GCA_031371465.1 Pseudomonadota bacterium | reverse complement strand
GTCGGCTCATGGCGATTTGACCTTCGCCTCGGGAATCGCCGCATCGGCCCCGCGCAACTCGCCCATCCGGGTGCGGTCTCGCGACAACTCGCCCTCGCGACCCTTGGTGGTGCGGGCCAGCAGCGCCTTCTCGGCCTGCTTGGCAACGAGTTCCACTTGCAGCGACTTCAATCGCACCTCGAGCTCGGCCTCCTCGGCATCGAGCCTGACGCGCTTGAGCTTGCCGGCGACTTCCGCGACCTCAGCCGCGACCCGGTCGGCACTTTCCTTTTGCCAGCGCAGCGTGCCCATCAACACCTCGCCGCCTGCGCTATAGGTGTCGGCCAGCGTCACACCCGTATCGCTGAGGATCAGTTCGCGCACCTGGTTCGAATGCGCCGTGCCGCGCGATTTGATAATGGAAAGACCGCGGTTGCGCTCCCCGGCTTGCACCAGGTGATTGAGGTGGATCCACGTGTCTGCGAGCGCCGAAATTTGCAGCGGCGCGCCGCCTTCCATGCGTCCGGCGGTCTCGTCGAGCAGGCTGGTGCACAGCAAGGTGACGCCGTCGGCCTTCGACCAATCGATCAACCGTTCCAGCACGCTATGGGCGGTCAACTCGTTGCCGGGTTTGGACAAGATGGACACCGGATCGATCACCAGGCAACGCGCGCCATGCTCCTGCGCCAGCGTCTTAATGCGCAAAAGATAGGTCTCCGCACTGCCGCTGATGCCGCGGGCTGAGATCATGCGCAAGCAGCCATTTTTCACATAACGATCCAGACGGATGCCCACCGAGGCCAGGTTGCGAACCACCTCGGCGCTATCGGTATCAAAACTGACGAACAGGGTGCGTTCGCCACGCAGGCAGCATGCCTCCGCGAAGGCGCCGCTCAAGGTCGTTTTGGCCGTGCCGGGGAAGCCGGTGATCAGTACGCTGGCGCCGCGGTAGTAGCCGCCGCCCAACATGGTGTCGAGCCGCTCCGCGCCGCTGGAAACGCGTTCGTTGGTCACGTTAATGTCGACACGATCCGCCGTGCGCGTAACGGCGATCTCAAGGCCGCTTTCGCCGATCAGGAACGGTGATTCATTCTCATCAAAGCTGGAGCCGCGATATTTCAGCACGCGCAGATTGCGTTGCGACACGCCCAACGCCACGCTGTGGTTGAGGATCACGGTGCAGTCCACCATGAATTGCATGAAGGCGACCGGCTGCTGATTGATGGCGTTCGTCCCATCTCCGCCTGCCTTCAAGGTGATAATGCCGGTCAACTCGCGCGCTAATAACCAGTCATTCAGCCGGTAGAGCTCGCGCCGTTTCGCCGCCGGGTCGGGCAGCAGCGCACAGGCGACATCCACGCCATCGAACACGATGCGCCGCGCCCCCATTTCCGTGATCTTCGCCCCCAGCGCCGCCAACATCCCATTGAGATCGAAATCCCCCGACTGGACCAGGTTGGGCGTCGGCTGAGCATCCATGAAATATAGTTTTTTTTGCCGTAACGCTGCGAGTTTCCAGCCGAAGCTTTCGACATTGGCGACGATGCGTTTGGATGTTTCCTCGAAAGCGACGAAGATACCCGGCTCCTTGCAATGCTGCGCGCCGTGGACCAGGAATTGCAGCGCAAATACGGTTTTGCCCGAGCCGGGCCCGCCAGCCAGCAAGGTCGTGCGACCGCGGGGCAATCCGCCGCCGGTTATTTTATCGAACCCGATGATGCCGGTCGGCGCTTTGGTTGGCGCCTTGAGGGAGGGCGAGGGCGTAAGTTTCACAATGTTTCCGCATGCAGCATAAGTCATCCACGGCGATGGCAGCGTTAAAAACCGATCCGGCGCGGCGGTTGTATTGAGTTCAACCGATGCACGTCAAATCGAGCCCGCTTAGGGCCAATGGCTAGATTCTATCAGGCATTTCCGCTGAGCGTGTGTTGCATTCGATTGGATCGTAGCGCGGACTACACCTGCGGCAAAGTTCGCGGCATTAAGCTATGCCTGAAGCCTCGTATCGATATTGCCTACCAGGCCGTGCCGTGCCGCGACCGAGTGGCCTAGGGCCAGGCAAGCTGGGAGCCGCTCGTGGAGCAGTGGTTTAAATTCTTTTTAGTGTTTCTGCAATGTCGTGATTCCGGCCCGCCGGAATTCACGCCGCTCGAACGACGAACGGCGACCGCGTTAAGCGGTAGGGTGGAAGCGATTCCAGCGGGCGATGCTAGCCAATGTCGTTTAGCGCACCACGACCGTTGTCATGGCCCGCTTACTCAAACTCTGTCCCTCGGCATCTCGGGTATGGATGACTTCGCCCGTATAAGTGCCGGCCGTCCAGGCGCTGCCTTTGCGCCGAATCCCGGCGAAGACAAAGCGGCGCGCCTGGGTTTTTTCGATTTTCTGTACGCCCTCAAAAACCGCTCGTCCGTCCGATTGCGTGATGCGAAACTGCAGCCGGTCGCCCACCTCGACACCGAGCATGTCTACCCAGACGACAAGTGCGGGGGAGTTCAGTGAAAACGGCTGGGCGACGGGCTCGCCGCGCCGAATCGCTTCAATATCCGGCGCATCATTGGCGAATCCGGCGTTGTACAACGCGACGGTTTCGTACGCGAGGTTGAGATCGTCGCGCCACAGCCCCCGCCCGGTTTTCCCGCACCCGGCACTGCTGGGTTGCCCGGTGAAGGGGTCCACCGCTGCGCCGTTGTGGCGTGCCGCGAGGTGCACATGGGGAAACTCGGTATGCCCGGACAGGCCGACCAGCCCGAGCGGCGTACCGGCTGCAACTTGTTCGCCGGGCTTTACTCGAATACTGTTTTTCCGTAGGTGGCAGTACTGCGTCTGCCATCCGTCAGAATGGTCGATCACGACACCGTTGCCGCATTCGCGCCCTTTAATGCGTGCGCGAGAGACTGGGTCAATGACCGCTATATCGTCCATATTGTCGCGAAGATTTTTCACCCGTCCCGCGGCGCTCGCGATGACGGTCACGCCTTGCCTCATGACTGCAAGATCGCGCAGGGCGAAGTCGACGCCGTCATGGCCATCGTAGGACCGAAGCCTACAGCGAAAATCACGAACACCGGGTGAAGTGTCCACGTCGACATAGTTAGCGACCCAACAGGTTGCGCCGATCTTGCAGAGCAGAGGCAGGCCCAGGCTAAGCCGATGCGCTAAGTCCTCGGCCGCAACGGGTAATGCGGGCAACGCAAAGCCCACGACCACCCGGAAAAGCAGCGTGATAGTTTTCATGGTTTGGTAAGTGTTTCGCGCACCGATTACATTCTCACGTCAGACGTTCGGTGTGCAGCATTGCGCGCCCGATCCCGATCTGCGCGGGGGCGATGGTCTAAGTTCGCGTAATGCGATCGACAAAACGCTGCACAACTCGATGATAGTAGGGGAACGAATCCATCGGGATGTTGCTATGCCCCAAGTCGGGAAATAATACCAGGTGCTTGGGGGCCCGCGTTGCTGCGTGAAGTTGTTCGCTCATGTGGTGTGGAACGACGTCATCGGCGGTGCCGTGTAAAAACAAAATGGGCGAATCCAGTTTGCCGATCTTGGCGAGTGAATCAAAACGGTGATTTAGAATCGCGCCCACCGGCAGCCAGCGCGCGGCCTTGGTTTGCACGGTGGCCATATCGCGGATTGAGGTAAAGCTGGATTCGACGATGATGCCGTCCATATCGCGATAGCGCATTGCCAATTCGATGGCGATCGCGCCGCCGAGGGAATGGCCGTAGATCATACGCTGGGAAGCATAGGGCGCGAGTTGCCGCAGGTGTTCCCAGCCGAGTTGGGCGTCTTCATAGACACCGGCCTCGGTTGGCAGATCGCCGGGGCTTTGGCCGAATCCGCGGTAGTCAATCGCCAGAACGGAAAAACCCATCGCCTGCCATTTGCTGATACGGTCGACGTGCCAGCTCAAATTCCAGCAAGCGCCGTGCAGGAAAAGAATCGCCGGTGCGTCAGCGCATTCGGCGGGCAGCCACCAAGCGTGAATGCCGCTGCGATCGGCAGCGCCATGAGCCAGGGGAATCCAAAGTTCCCGGAAGGCGAGATCCGTTTGGCCGAGGCCTTCCCACGATTGTTTTTCCGGTCGAAAAATAAGTTCGCGCTGCTTGAGGTCTAGGTAAGCCAGGCCGGTGGCGCCGAGGGTGGCAAGCGGCAAAAGTGCGGCGAGCCAAGCTTTATTCGAAGTGCGTTGCATGAAGCCCATTGTCCGACTCCTTATTGTTCTTTCCTTGAGTATAGAACGCGCTGCAAAGAAATCAGGTCGACATGCATGCAAGGCAAAGCCAGTCGACAATGTCCGGGGTGAATGGCAATCGCGAGAATAATTCATCGACCACGGGCGCTTTGCGGGCAGACGCCAAACGGCTATCATTCCGAACAAATCCATTCTCAAACTAAGAACATGCTCCCTCTACAAGGCATTACTGTCATCGCCCTCGAACAAGCTGTCGCCGTGCCTTTCGCCACGCGCCAACTCGCCGACCTCGGCGCTCGCGTGATCAAAATCGAACGTCCCGAAGTAGGTGATTTCGCGCGCGCTTACGACAAAACGGTGAACGGCGAATCGTCACACTTCGTTTGGCTGAATCGTTCGAAAGAGAGCTTGACACTTGATGTAAAACATGAAGAGGCGGGAAATATTCTCGATAAATTATTGAGCAAAGCCGATGTGTTCATCCAAAATCTCGCGCCGGGGGCGACGGATCGATTGGGTTTATCGGCAGCCGAGTTAACGAAAAAATATCCACGCTTAATTGTCTGCGATCTGTCGGGCTATGGCCGCGACGGACCTTATGCTGACAAGAAAGCCTACGACTTGCTGGTGCAGTGTGAGACCGGCGTCGTGTCCGTCACCGGGACGAAGGCCGAGCCTGCTAAATCCGGTATATCGGTTGCCGATATTGCCGGCGGCATGTATGCCTTCAGCGGAATATTGACGGCCTTGTTTCAGCGCGAGCGCAGCGGCAAAGGCACGTCGTTTGAGGTGACGTTATTCGAAGCGCTCGGCGAATGGATGAGTTACCCGGCCTATTACGCCGCCTACGGCGGCACGGCGCCACCACGCAGCGGCGCCGCCCATGCGGTGATTTTTCCCTATGGCCCGTTCGATTGCGGCGACGGCAAGACGGTTTTCTTCGGCATTCAGAACGAACGCGAATGGGAGAAGTTTTGCCGCATCGTGTTGCAGCAACCGGAGTTGGTGAGCGATCCTCGTTTCACGCCGAACCCGCAGCGCATTCAAAATCAAGCGGAACTTGAGCCGATGATCAATAAGGTGTTGCAGTCATTAACCTCGGAACAAGTGCTCGCGCGCTTGGACGAGGCGCAGATTGCCAACGCGCGCCTGAATT
>JANMJR010000037.1:0-4264 GCA_031371465.1 Pseudomonadota bacterium | reverse complement strand
GCGCTCGGTGCGATGTGGATATCGCATGCCCTGCTGAAGATCCTGGTGTTTACGCTGCCGGGCGCGGCGGGATTTTTCGAATCGGTCGGCCTGCCTGGATTCCTGGTCTATCCAGTGGTTGCGGCTGAGATCGTCGGCGGGATCGCCGTGACGTTCGGTTTCTATGGCCGCTATGCCTCGCTGTTCCTGCTGCCGATTCTGCTGGTCGCCGCATGGGTGCATTTTCCGAATGGCTGGGTATTCACCGCCACCGGAGGCGGTTGGGAGTATCCGGTGTTTCTCGCCATCGCGAGTGTGGTTCACGCGCTCGCGGGCGACGGTGCATTATCGGTAAGGCTGCCGCGGTTACACCTCGCAACTTCCGCAGTCTGAGCTTCGCAACCGGAAGAAGTAGAATGCGGTACGCGTCGGCGGGTCGGAAATATTTCCGGCCCGCCGGACGCATTCTCCGGGACTTCCAATGCACTCGATGACACGCTGGCTCGCCGGCCTTCTGGCCGCCTTTATCTTTTCCTGCCCCCATGCCTTTGCGCAATCGCGCTTCGTCACGCTCGGGCATGTGGACATTTCCTTTTACGAGGTCACCGCCAAGGTCGTGCAGAGCGTACTCGAACGCCTGGGTTATACAGTCGCCGTAAAGACCGGCAGCCACGCCCAACTCTACCCGCTGCTGGGCAATGGCGAGATCGATCTTTTCGTCGCCGTCTGGCCCGGTGCGCATGCGTCTTACTGGGAACAGGTCAAAGACAGTTCGGTGATCGCTACGACGTTGTTTGACGATGCACGATTGTTCTGGGCGGTGCCGGATTACGTTCCGGCGGCCGAAGTCAAAAGTGTCGCGGATCTGCGCAAACCCGACGTTGCGGCGAAAATGCAAAAAGAGATTCGCGGCACGCGTCCCGATTCCGGCCTGATGATCGGCTCGAAAAAGATTATGGAAGAATACGGCCTCGCCGGTGCCGGCTATTCGCTCGAGCCTAATAAGCCGGCCGAGCGGGACACGAACTTCAATGACAACATCGCGGCCAAACGCTGGTTTGTCATGCCGCTTTGGCAACCCAACTATCTCAACCGGGTGGCGAATTTGCGCATCCTGGATGAGCCGAAACAGTTTTTGGGCGGTGCGGACAAGGCTTTCCTGGTTGCGCACAAGGACTTTTATGCGAAGGTCGACAAGCGCACCTGGAAGGCGTTGCAGCGCATTACGCTGTCGGTCAAGGCAGTCACGGAGATCGACTATCTGGTGAACGTCAAGAAGCTCACACCGGAATATGCGGTGCGAAACTGGATGGCAGCCCATCCGGATACCGTGAATTACTGGATGCAGCCGGACGCCGAAGACTGATGCGCATGATTGCGCCGTAAAAAAAGGGGCGCTCGCGCGCCCCGTTTTTTTCTGCGCCTGGCGCTCAGATCGCGCGCCGTTTCATTTGCTCCGCGATGTAGTCGGCCTGCCGGATCGCCAGAGACACAATGGTGAGCGTCGGGTTCTCGGCTGCGCCCGTCGTGAACTGGCTGCCATCGCTGATGAACAGGTTCTTCACGTCGTGCGCCTGCCCGTGCTTGTTGACGACGCCGTCACGAGGCTTCGCGCTCATTCGACAAGTGCCGAGGTTGTGCGTCGAAGGATAAGGCGGCGTGTAGTGCACGCGTTTTGCACCGACGGCCTCGTACATCGCCCGGCCACGCCCATAAGCGTGATTGCGCATCGCCACGTCGTTCGGATGGTCGTCGTAGTGAACGTTCGGCACCGGCAATCCCCACTGGTCCTTTTCCGTCGCATGCAACGTAATCCGGTTGGATTCCTGGGGCATGTCCTCGCCGACGATCCACATGCCTGCCATGAAGCGGTAGTTATCCAGCGCCGAGGCGTACTCCTTGCCCCACGCACCCGGATCCAGGAACGCCGGCATGAAAGGCAGGCCGAGCGAAAGCGTTTCCAATTCGTAACCGCCCGCGAATCCACGCGACGTATCGAAGACAGCCTCGTTGGAAACGATGCCCGCCATCGTCGTGCCGCGGTACATATGCACCTCTTCAGGCATTTCTGCATAAACCGAACCGGTCATGTGCCGCTGATAATTCCGGCCCACCTGGCCCGATGAATTGGCGAGCCCGTCCGCGAATTTGCCCGACGAGGACATCAGCAGGAGTCGCGGCGTTTCTATCGAGTTACCCGCGACGCACACTGCGCGCGCACGCTGAAACTGGCGTTTACCCTCGGCATCCATGTAGACGACTCCGGTGACTTTGCCGGAGGCGTCGTGTTCGATTTTTGCGGCGTGCGATTGCGTGCGCAGGTCGAGGTTGCCCGTGGTTTCCGCGGCCGGAATTTCGGTGTAGAGGGACGACCACTTCGCCCCGGACTTGCAGCCCTGGAAACAGAATCCCAGTTGCAGACAGGACGCACGCCCGGCGCGCGGACGACTGTTGATCGCCATCCGGCCAGTCGTCGCCTTGTAGCCAACCTTGGTTGCGCCGTTGTAGAACACCTTGAAGTTGTTGTTACCCGGCAACCCGGGAATGTCGTTGGTGCGCGTTACCCCGAGCTTGTCCTCCGCCTGGGTGTAATAAGGCGCCAGTTCTTCATAGTCCAGCGGCCAGTCGAGGAGATTGGTTCCGGGAATGCTGCCGTAAGTCGTGCGCGCCTTGAACTCGTGCGGTTGGATTCGCAGCGAAGCGCCCGCCCAGTGCACGGTACTTCCGCCTACGGTCTTGCAGATCCACGCAGGCAGGCCCGCGAAGTCTTTCGCGACTCGCCAAGATCCCGAGGTAGTGCGCTTGTCGAGCCACGCCAGCTGGCCAAAGGAAGCCCACTCGTCGTTGACGAAGGTCGCCGGGCTTTCACGTTTGCCCGCCTCGAGCAGCACCACTTTTATGCCGCGCTGACAGAGTTCGTTCGCAAGCGTGCCGCCGCCCGCGCCGGATCCAACGACCACTATGACCGATTCGTCCTTGTATTCGAATTTGTTCGCCATGTTGTCTGCTCCCCTCAGTCTTTGGCCGGACTGGCCGATGCAGGCGGATTCGGCAGCCAGGTCAAATCGTCGAACCCGCGGTGCTTGTAACCCCCGTGCTCCCAGGCTGAGCCCTGGTAGCCAAAGTGTGCGAAGGCTATTGGATTGTTGTAGAGGTTGCCGACTGTGGTGCCACGAACGGCTTCGAAGAAAGGCGTGCCCTCGATCGCTTTCGCTGCCGCAAGCCGGGCATCCGTGTTCGCATTGACGAAGTTTCCACCGGTGGCCGAGTCGAGCTTGCCGATGCCGTCGCTGAGCATCTTCAAGGTTGCACCGTCCTTGGCGCTGTTATCCAGCGCCTTGACCACAAGCGCGTAAGCAGCGTCGTCGAGGGTTTCGTGCGGGTAGAGCGTATGCGCAAAAGCCATCAATGCCTGTCCCTGGACGTCGCTCAACGCACTCAGTTCCATTGCCCACGCACGACTTGGCGCGAACGCCAGGAACGCCGACGACGTGCTCAAGACACCCATCAGCACACCGCTGGCCTTGATGAAATCACGCCGTGAAAATTTCGCCGCAGGCGTGGTCGCGGCACTGGATGTTTCGTTTCCCGTGATCATATGAATTTCTGCAGGTCAGCTGCCGCGCCGCCGCGCGAGATCGAGCGGCGACAACGGACCAATCGCCTGCTTCTCCTCCCTCTAGATGATTTGACAATGTTGCGCCAGGAGCGCGAAAACACCCGGCACCCTTTCCCAACGATCAACATCATCCGTCTCTGCGCCGACGGGGACGTGCAACTGCTGTAGATGTGCAGCCGATGGTCGCCTTCGTTCTGTCTGCAACCACGCGCTCTGGATGATTAGTCCACCGCACCGTCAGGTCAACGATATCTTTTACTGCATTGCGTCAGTTTGGCTTGCCGATGTCGCGGGGAAGCATGGGCATTTTGCAAGCGAATCCAGAGAGAGCGCCGTTCTGTTGCACTGCCACGCCCGGGACTTGGAAGCGAGCGCTACGGTCGCTCAGATCACGCGTGAGGCGCGGAACATGTCGATGTCAGCGCTCGCATACCCCGCTTCGCGCAAAATCTCGTCGGTATGCTGGCCGGCATCGGGCGCAGGGCGGTCGACCTCAAAGGTGTAGTCGCTCATTTTCAGAGGCGGCGCGAATTGCAGCACGCCGTTGTCGCGTGACACCATTTCGCGCGCAACCACCTGCGGATCGGTGAAGCTTTCCTGCAGCGCGAGCACGGGGCTGACACAGCAGTCCTCGCCTGCAAATTTCCCGATCCAGTATGCCTGCGG
>JANMJR010000490.1:0-17911 GCA_031371465.1 Pseudomonadota bacterium | reverse complement strand
AACGAAACAACAGGCGAAGCTTGGGTTGATTTTCATGATGATCTTTTCGTCCGAGTTATGGGTCGATTAAATGCATGTAAATATTAGCATGGCATTGCGAGGAGGGGTTGACGCCTGGCCCGAGCACACGACGACAAAATTCTGTTTGAGTTCGGACGTCACTCGAAAACAGCGTCGCTGCCGGCGATTGCGGCAAGCGCGACGCGAAAAATTATTCCGTAGCGCGAACCCGCTACGGCCCCTTACGCTCGCGAATAATTCTCAGCGCCTCTTTTAAATAAACCCTGATCAGCGGGTAATTCTCGCTCATGGGAAAGTGACCGACAGCGGTCATTTCAATGTAGACCCCTCCCTTGATGCGTCGCGTGGTGTTTTCAGTGACTTCGGGTGGCGTCAAATAATCGTAGCTTCCGGTCATCATGACCACGGGGCACTTTCTACCATCGATCTGTTCGAGCTGTTCGCGCAAATCATGATCGACGGAGTAGAAGTAAAGGTTGCCCTTGAAGGTTTCCGCGCCTTGAGTATAGTAGTGCCAGGTTAACCAGCGATCCCTATCCGGCGATTGCGGCGCCATCAAATCCCAAATACCGCTGGCGCAAACTTGCGCCGCATTTGCATGAGGATGACGCCACCAATCCAAGAAAATCCCGGCGCGTAGTCGGCCGCCGTTAATCGGACTCACCACCATCCAGCACCCCGCCCAGGAGATGGCGCGCACCGCGGCAAGGTGCATCCTCGACAGAATCAACAACGGGCCGCTGGCGCCAGCGACCCGCGACGTTTTCCCAATACAATTGGTCAAACGCAACATGACTGCCAAGCCGCAATAGACGGCGGATGGGCACGCCGCCGCTGCGCCAGCAGCCGCGCCCCGCTTGGCTGCTGGCCATGCATGGCCTGGAGAGCAGTGGCCCGAGGCCAGTGGCTAGCCTAGGGCTACCCCGTATCCATACGGGTTCTGGCCAGGTGGCAGTGAATGTGGGCTTGATCCGGGTGTATCATCAACGGCAAGCGCAGTGACTTCAAGCGCCGATGGATGTTCTGGTTCCTAAGCTTTTGTACATGGATTATGATGGCGTATCCAAAGAATTAAGAAATTTGAATTTCCGTTACTCGACGATTCTCGAAGGCCACATGTCCGCACGCTCGTTCACTACCTTCATCCATGCCGAGCCCGCGCTAAAGCCGCTACTCCAGCAGCTTTCTGAATTGAGTTATATGCAGAGACTCTACCAAAATTCGGTTCCAGCGGCATTCGCCGCGCTGGGCCAAGTGGGCTCGTTTCGAAATGGAGTTCTGAATGTCGTTGCCAAAAACGGCGCGGCTGCGGCCAAGCTGAAACAAGTCATCCCGAGCTTAGAACAGAAAATCTCGCAGCTTCTGCAACAGCCCGTTGACGTTAAAGTGAATGTGCTTGTAGATAGTTCGGAAGAACGCGTCAGCCCGCCGCAAAAGCATAAACCGGTTATGGGTCCGGTTGCGCTCGAAAGTTTGCAGCGCCTCGCTGCCGACTTGCCGGCATCGACGCTAAAAGACGAAGTTTCGACGCTGCTGAAACGGCAAGGTCGTCGCGAGAATTAAAACGGCGACTAGATTATTCGTTCGATGGCGAACAACGCCAGAACCACCAAGACGACAATTAATCCAACCTTCATGATTTGGCCTGCATAACGGAGGAAACGCCGATCGCGGGTGAAGACATAAAGCCCGACGCAAATGCCGAGGGCGGCTAGTAGAACAACGACTATCAGGCGAAAAAAGACCATGTCGCCCCGTTGCGGCTAGGAACTAAACGGGTTGCGTAATGAGGCCAAAGAAACCCTGCGGCAGCGCGTCCAAGGAGTCGAACGACACAAACTCCCACGCCGATTGCTCTTTCATCAGGTCACGCAGCAACCGATTGTGTAGTGCATGACCCGCCTTGTAACCGTGGAATGCGCCGATCAACGGGTGACCGAGCAAATAAAGATCGCCCACGGCGTCGAGAATTTTGTGGCGGACGAATTCGTCTTTATAGCGCAGACCATCTTCGTTCAAGACTCGGTATTCGTCCATCACGATCGCGTTGTCGAGCGAACCGCCTTGCGCCAACCCCATCGACCGCAGTGTCTCCACATCTTGCATGAAACCAAACGTCCGGGCGCGACTGACTTCTTGCGCATACGAGGTATCGGCGAAGTTGATGGTCACGCTGGAACTGTCCGCATCAAAAACCGGATGATCAAACGCAATCGTATAAGTGAGTTTGAAACCGTTAAAAGGCTCGAAGCGCGCCCACTTATCGCCGTCGGCCACCTGTATCGGCTTATTGATGCGAATGTATTTCTTCGCGGCGTTCTGTTCTTCGATACCCGCGCTTTGCAGGAGAAAAACGAAAGGCCCGGCGCTACCGTCCATGATCGGCACTTCTGCCGAGGTTAGATCGACGAACAAATTGTCGATGCCCAAACCCGAAACGGCAGACATCAAATGTTCGATGGTTGCGACGCGCACACCCGCTTCTTCCAAGCAAGTCGATAGGCGCGTATCACCGACGCGATGCGCCTCAGCCCGAATCGTATTCGGCTGCGGCAAGTCGCTGCGAATGAACACGACACCGGTGTTAACCGGCGCAGGTCGCAAAGTCATGTAGACTTTTTGACCAGAATGCAGCCCCACACCGGTTGCGTGGATAACCGTTTTAATCGAACGTTGTTTAATCATATTCTCTTTGTTACGCAGGAAGATTGCGTAAATAGCTGATAATAATAGCACATTCCGTGCTCACTAAACAACCGCGCGAGTGCGTGCGCATGACACCCTGTGCATTCTCAACGTCATTGCATTATTGATCGATCAGTCGGCCTGCTTGCGCAAAAATGCCGGGATATCGAGCAACTCAACGCCCGATTGTTTCAGCGCTTCAACCGTGCTGTCGCGACGGCGACGCATGACCGCGGGCGCCGCCAATGCCGCGTAGTCAACTTCCATCGCCGAGTTATCCGTACCGTTCTTGACCACGGCAAACGGCTTGGCTTGACTACGAGATAACACACCGCCCAAACCCGTCGCAACAATGGTTACGCGCAGATTATCGCCCATATCGGGGTCAATCACGCTGCCAAAAATCACCGTCGCGTCATCGGCGGTAAAGCCGCGAATGGTATTCATCACCTCATGAACTTCCTTGAGCTTCATGGTCTGACCGGCCGTGATGTTAACCAACACGCCGCGCGCGCCGGACAAGTTCACGTCTTCGAGCAACGGGCTGGCGACGGCGTGCTCCGCCGCCATGCGAGAGCGATCGATGCCGGCCGCTTGGGCTGATCCCATCATCGCAACACCCATTTCCGACATAACGGTTTTCACGTCCGCGAAGTCGACATTAACTAAACCCGGGCAGTTGATTACTTCTGCGATACCCGCAACAGCGCCACGCAGCACGTCGTTGGCCGCCTTGTAAGCGTCGAGATAGCCGACATCTTCGCCCAACACTTCCATGAGTTTGTCGTTCGGGATAATGATGAGCGAATCGACGTACTGTGACAGCGCTTCGATACCCGCTTGCGCGACGCGCATGCGCTTGCCTTCAAACGCAAAGGGTTTGGTCACCACCGCAACAGTGAGAATACCCAGCTCCTTGGCAATCTGCGCCACCACGGGCGCCGCGCCGGTTCCGGTGCCGCCGCCCATCCCTGCTGTGATGAACAACATATCGGCGCCCTGAATCGCTTCGGAAATGCGTTCGCGATCTTCTTCGGCGGCTTGTTTGCCGATTTCAGGATTCGCCCCGGCGCCCAAGCCCTTGGTCAAACCACCGCCAAGCTGGATGACGTTCTTCACTTGGCTACGTTTCAGGGCTTGCGCGTCGGTGTTGGCGCAAATGAACTCCACGCCGGAAACGCCGTTGTTGATCATATGGTCCACCGCGTTGCCACCGCAGCCGCCTACGCCGATTACTTTGATTGTTGCATCTTGCAATTGATTTTCGATGATTTCAAACATGGTTACATCCTCCGTAAGTTAACTAAATTCAAGGCCTAAAAATTTCCTTTGAACCAATCCTTCATCCGCTCCAGAATCTGCTGGAACGAGCTCGTTGAAAGCTTGATGATTTGATTGCGCTTATGTTGCTCGTGACCAGCCAATAGCAAACCGACCCCGGTCGAATAGCGTGGGCTCTTCACCACCTCGGCCAGCCCGCCGGCGTAGTTGGGTATCCCCAATCGAACCGGCATGTGAAACACTTCTTCTCCCAACTCCACCATGCCTTGCATGATGGCGGAGCCGCCCGTCAGGACGATGCCTGACGACATCAGCTCTTCAAATCCGCTGCGGCGTAGTTCGGCTTGCACCAGCGAATAGAGTTCTTCCACCCGCGGCTCGATCACTTCCGCCAAGGTCTGGCGCGACAATTGCCGCGCGCTGCGCTCGCCGACACCCGGCACTTCGACGCTCTCATCCGTGCTCGCCAATTGCCGCAGCGCGCAGCCGTGGGCCACTTTGATGTCTTCCGCGTCCTTGGTCGGGGTGCGTAACGCCATGGCGATGTCGTTGGTGATTTGATCGCCGGCGATGGGAATCACAGCGGTGTGGCGAATCGCGCCTTCGGTGAATACAGCGATGTCGGTGGTGCCGCCGCCGATATCCACCAGGCACACGCCGAGGTCTTTTTCGTCTTCCGATAACACCGCCATGGCCGAAGCCAATGGCTGCAAAATCAGGTCGCGCACTTCAAGACCGCAACGGCGCACACATTTCATGATGTTCTGTCCGGCGCTCACGGCGCCGGTCACGATGTGCACCTTCACTTCCAGACGCACGCCGGCCATGCCGAGCGGCTCGCGCACATCCTCCTGGCCGTCGATGACGAATTCTTGCGTCAGAATATGCAGTATCTGCTGATCCATCGGTATCGAAACGGCGCGCGCCGTTTCGATAACGCGATCAACATCCGCCTGCGCGACCTCTTTATCTTTAATCGCGACCATGCCATGGGAGTTGAAACTTTTGATATGGCTGCCCGCGATGCCGGTGATCACTTCGCGGATCTTGCAATCGGCCATCAGCTCCGCTTCTTCCAACGCCCGCTGGATCGCATTCACCGTCGTTTCAATATTCACCACTACGCCCTTCTTCAGTCCACGCGATGGATGACTGCCCATGCCGATAATTTCAAGCCGTCCCTCCGCTGTCACCTCCGCCACAATCGCGACGATCTTGGATGTGCCGATATCCAGACCGACGATTAGATTTTTGTACTCCCGATTTTTGCTGATCATCCCTTGTGGCCCTGCTCGCGATCTTTCTTAATAAGTCCTTTACCCAAACCGGTTTTGAGGACAAAACCGTCGTCGTAGCGCAAATCAATCGTACCTGGGCTCCCTCCCAGTTGCGCGAGTGCGGTCGGATACGCTCTTGCAAACACCGCCAGGCGATCATCGATTTGCTCACGCCCCAGTTCCAGGACTAAGCCGTTGTCCAACTTGACGCGCCAGGCGCGGCGTGGCGAGAGGTTGACGGCAACCGGCGCCAGTCCGAGTGGCGCGAGCGCGGATTTGCTGCGCTTATAGAAATCCACCACCTCGCGTTGGCTACCGTTAGGGCCGGAAAAACTGGGCAACTCGCCGCGATAGTCCGCTTCAAACACTTCCCCATAGGTATTGATTAGCGCGTCATCTCCCCACCCGCCAAGCGCTTCGTGCTCTTCGATGGCGAAATACAGCCGATCGGGAAATTCGCGACGGACTTCGACATGCCGCACCCACGACAACTTGGCCACACTGGCATGGGCCGCGGCCAAATCCACACTCAGCAAATCACCGCGCAGCGAGCGCATTACGCCAGCTAAGACGGCCTCTTCCACGTGTTGCAGCGGCGCGCTGACAAATACATGCTGGAGCCGAAATATCGCGCTGCTGCCAATCCATTTGAACGCCGCAAATAGCGCCAGCAGCGCGCACAGCAGCAACAGCCCATTGGCCAACCGATTCATATGCGCGGCGGTAAACCAGTTCGCGATGGGAATCGATTCGGTCAGCGCGGAACTTGATCGACCCATACTGCCGCGACCATAACTCACACCAGGGACAAGTCCCGGCGTTGGCTTGCGCTTGTCGCGTTGCCTATCCGACATGGGCAGACTCCAATATGCGTACGACCAAGTCGGGAAATGCTAAGCCGTGGACTTTCGCCGCCATCGGCACCAAGCTGTGACTGGTCATGCCCGGTGACGTATTGACCTCCAGCAAATGTGGCGCGCCGGTTTGATCCAACATGATGTCGACCCGACCCCAGCCGCTACAACCAACGATTTGAAACGCGCGCAATGCGAGGGTTTGCAACGCCTGTTCCTGCGCCGACGGCAAACCGCTTGGACAAAAATACTGCGTGTCGTCGGCGAAATATTTCGCGTGGTAATCGTACAAACCACCGGCGGCCGCGATGCGGATAAGCGGCAAGGCCGTATCACCTAAAATCGACGCCGTCAGTTCCGAGCCGGACATAAACTGCTCCGCCAGCACCATCGCATCGTGTTTGACCGCGAGGTGGAAAGCCGCTTCTAACTGGTCGGCCTGGGTGACTTTGGTGAGCCCGATCGTCGATCCTTCCCGTGACGGTTTCACAATAATCGGCAAACCGAGTTCTGCAACCACCGCAGCAAAATCGCTCGCGCCGGTGAGCATTTCGAAACGCGGCGTCGGTATCCCCACCGCTTGCCAAACGAGCTTGGTGCGCCACTTATCCATCGCCAGCGCCGAGGCCATCACACCGCTGCCGGTGTAGGGAATATTGAGCAGCTCCAGTGCGCCTTGGACCGTGCCATCCTCACCATAGCGGCCGTGTAGCGCAATGAACACACGGGAGAATCCGTCACGCAGCAGATCTTCCAACGGCCGCGCCGCCGGATCGAAGCCAAGGGCGTCGATGCCACGACTACGCAAGGCCTCAAGCACCGCCGCGCCGCTCATTAGCGAAACTTCGCGTTCCGCCGACTTACCGCCCAACAACACTGCGACTTTTCCGAATGGGCTCACTTGTCTAGACCCTCTCACCAATAATCTGTATTTCACGTTCCAACTCGATACCTTGCCGATGGTTCACGACCGACTGAACCTTATCGATCAAATTCTCGATGTCGGCCGCCGTGTGGTGACGCATCGACCCCTGGTAACGCACCTCACCGCGCACGGAAAAATCAAACGCCTTATGCTTGATTTGATTCATCGCGGCGCCGCATTCGAGGGTCCCGGCCGAATTTGCGCAAGCTGCCCGGGAACCTGACTGATTGAACCGGCGCCCATGGTCAACACAATGTCGCCGGCTTGCGCCATTTTCATAATGAATTGCGGCAATTCTTGTACTTGATCGACAAACAATGGCTCAACCTTGCCCGCCAAACGTACCGCGCGGGCCAGCGCACGGCCATCGGCGGCCACGATCGGCGCCTCGCCCGCGGCATAAACCTCGGTCAACAGCAATACATCCGTGGTCGACAACACCTTCACGAAATCCTCAAACACATCCCGCGTACGCGAATAGCGATGGGGCTGGAAGGCAAGCACCATACGCTTCTCCGGGTAGGCGCCGCGCGCCGCGGCAATGGTCGCGGCCATTTCAACGGGATGGTGTCCATAGTCATCGACCAATAAAAATGCGCCGCCGGCAGGTAACGGAATTTCGCCGTAATGCTGAAAGCGCCGCCCCACCCCTTTGAAATCCGCCAGTGCTTTGACGATCGCGTCGACATCGACACCCACCTCCAACGCAACCGCAATCGCCGCCAATGCATTCAGCACGTTGTGGTTACCGGGTAAATTCAGCGTGACCGCGAACAGGTTCGAGCTGGCGTTTAGGCGGGGGTCGCTAATCGCGACAGTGAAATGCATGCGCCCCTGATCGGCGCGAATGTCGGTCGCGCGCACTCGCGCGTATTCTGCTGTGCCGTAAGTCATCAGCGGTTTGCTGATGCGCGGGATGATGGCATTCACGTGGGCATCGTCGGAACACAACACGGCCAGCCCATAGAACGGTAAGTGTTCGACAAAGTCGACGAACGCGGATTTTAGTTTTTCGAAATCGTGACCGTAGGTCTCCATGTGATCGGCGTCAATATTGGTGATCACCGCCAGCACCGGTTGCAAATACAAAAACGATGCGTCGGATTCGTCGGCTTCGACGACAATGAACTCGCCACTGCCCAAGCGGGCATTTGCGCCCGCGGCCTCCAGGCGCCCACCAATCACGAACGTCGGATCCATCTTCGCTTCCGCGAGGATGCTCGCAATCAAGCTGGTCGTGGTGGTCTTGCCATGGGTGCCGGCGACAGCAATGCCCTGCTTTAAACGCATGAGTTCCGCCACCATCATGGCGCGCGGCACAATGGGAATATGCCGCTCCCGGGCCGCGATCACTTCCGCGTTGTCGGGCTTTACGGCGGTGGAGACCACCACCACATCCGCATCCTGAATATTTTCGGCGTCATGGCCCTGGACAACACGCGCGCCAAGGGATTCGAGCCGGCGCGTGGCTGTATTACTGCCCAAATCGGAACCGCTCACCTGAAAACCCTGAGTCAGCATCACCTCGGCAATACCGCTCATTCCGGCGCCGCCGATGCCGACAAAATGTACTTTCTTGACTCTATGCTGCATGCGCCAATTCCATGCAAACTTTAGCGACTTGCTCGGTGGCGTCGGGCTTTGCCAACGCCCGCGCTTTGCTGGCCATCTGTTCTAATTGGTCACGCGTGAAACGTTTAAGCAAATCAGCCAAGCGCTGTGGCGTCAGTTCCAATTGCGGAATAAGCATCGCCGCGCCCACATCGCTGAGAAAACGCGCGTTCGCGGTTTGGTGATCATCGACCGCATGGGGATAGGGCACCAGAACGCTGGCGATACCCACTGCACAAATCTCGGCAACGGTGAGCGCACCGGCGCGGCAGATGAGTAAATCACAGTTGCCGTAGGCAGTGGCCATGTCGTCGATAAAGGGTCGAATGTCGGCTTCCACAGTCGCGGCCGCATAAGCTGCTTTTAGTGCAGCGATATGTTTTATTCCGGCTTGATGAATCATTCGCGGGCGCTGTGCCGCGTCCATCAAGCCCAACGCCTTGGGAACGACCTCGTTCAACACTTGGGCGCCCAAGCTGCCACCGACCACCAACACGTTCAGGCGATCGCTACGTTGTTTGAAACGCCGCGCCGGTTCGAGCAAGCTAACAATTTCTGCTCGCACCGGATTGCCGGTCCACTCTACCTTGGCGCGGGGCTTCAACAATTTCGCGATCGGGCTGGCAATCGTCACTTCGAACGCGCGCGGGAAACCGCTGAGTATGCGATCAGCAACGACGGCAAGCACACGATTGCTTAGCCCCGCAACGGAGTTTTGTTCGTGGATGGTCAACGGCCGATTGAGTAAGGATGCCATCATGCCGCCGGGGAAGGTGACATAACCGCCAACGCCGAGCACCACATCGGGTTTAAGTTTACGAATGATGCGCGCCGCTTGCCAAAACGCGCGCAGCAAGGTGATTGGTAGCGTCAGTATGCGCAGCAAACCCTTGCCACGAACGCCGGAAAACGCGATGAACTCCATTGGGTAACCGCGCTTGGGCACGACGTCGGCTTCCATGCCGTTGCGCGCGCCCAGCCAGACAATGCGCCAGCCGTCGAGTTTGAGCCGATCGGCAACCGCCAGCGCCGGAAAGATATGCCCGCCGGTGCCGCCCGCCATGATTAGGATAGTGGGCGTCAAAGCGTGATGCCTTTCATCAACTGACGGTTTTCCCAATCGATTCGCAGCAGAACGCCCAGCGCGATGCAGTTAGTGACAATACCGCTGCCACCGAAACTGAGCAGCGGTAAGGTCAATCCTTTGGTCGGTAACACGCCCATGTTGACGCCAATATTGGTCGCCGCCTGTACCGCCAGCCACAGTCCAATGCCCTGGGCGACCAAGGCGGAAAAATAGCGTTCCAGCGACGCCGATTGCTGACCAATTCTAAAAGCCCGGTAGATGAGGAAAATAAACATTGCCAACACCGCGCACACACCGATAAAACCCAGTTCTTCGCCGATTACGGCGAGTAGGAAATCGGTATGTGCTTCGGGGAGATACATCAATTTTTCCACGCTCGCGCCCAAGCCCACGCCAAACCATTCGCCGCGACCGAAGGCGATCAGCGCGTGACTCAGTTGATACCCTTTACCGAAGGGATCGGCCCAAGGATCCATAAAACCAAGCACGCGCTGCATGCGATAGGGCGACATCAAAACCAAGAGTACAAAGCCGATGCTGGACAGGACGATCAGCCCGGCAAACAAACGCCAGTTCATCCCACCTAAAAACAATATTCCCATGGCGATGGTCACAATCACCACGAAGGCGCCGAAGTCCGGCTCGCGCAGTAGCAAGCCACCGGTTAGCAACATCACGCCGAGCATCGGCAAGAAACCTTTCTTAAAACTATCCATGAACGCCGCCTTGCGCACGGTATAGTCAGCGGCGTACAGCACGGCAAAAAATTTCACCAACTCCGACGGCTGCAGATTCAGAATGCCAAGACCGATCCAGCGCCGGCTGCCGTTTACATCACGGCCTATTCCGGGAATCAATACCAGTAATAACAGCACCACGCCGCCGAGGAACGCATACGGCGCGACTTGCTGCCACACGCGCAAAGGCAATTGAAACGCGGCAATCGCCGCAGCGATACCGATCGCCACATACACACTATGGCGAAACAGAAAATAGGTGCTCCTAAAACCTGTATGGCGACCACCTTCGGCGCCAACGATTGACGCCGAGTACACCATCACCAACCCCAACGCCAACAACAACGCGCTGATCCAGACCAGTGACGGGTCGTATTCGGGACGTTGTGGGCGGGTCGCGGTGTAAAACATGTCAGACCGCCCCACCGCGAACCGACCGCTGCGCGGCCGCCAACGAACGCACCGCGTCGACGAACACTTGCGCCCGGTGGGCATAGTTGTTGAACATATCAAAACTGGCACAAGCCGGCGACAGCAACACACGATCACCCGGCTGGCTCACCTGAAACGATAATTTCACCGCCTCGTCCATACTCGTGGCTCGCAGCATTGCAACGCCGCTGCTGGCGATGGCGGCGGCGATCAATTCCGCATCACGGCCAATGAGCACAACGGCCCGCGCGTGTTTTGCCACCGCGTCGTTCAACGGCGAAAAATCCTGCCCCTTGCCCTCACCACCGGCGATGAGAACCACTTTTTCGTTCATGCCATTTAGCGCCGCAACCGTGGCGCCGACATTCGTGCCTTTCGAGTCGTCGTAGAAACCGACCGCGCCGATGTCCATGACCTTTTCCACCCGATGGGGTAAACCACGAAAACGCTTCAATGCGTCAAGCAACGCTGCATACGGAAGGTCAATCGCACGCGCCAGGGCCAAGGCCGCAAGCGCATTCGCGGCATTATGGCCGCCCGCGAGAGGAAGATCCGCCACGGCCAACAGCGGCGTCTGATCTTGCGCCAGCCAGTATTCACTTTGCTGCGAAAGCAGCCCGAAGTGATCCGCGCCAAGCGGCGCCGACTGGCCAAAATACGATGCTCGGCTGCCCGCGCGGCGCATCGCGACACTAAATTGATCCTCCCGGTTTAGCACTTGATGGCGACAGTGATTAAATATGCGCGCCTTGGCCGCTGCGTAGTCCGTCATCCCGTCATAGCGATCCAGATGGTCCTCGGTAATGTTCAATACGCTTGCCGCGTCAAACGCCAGACTCGACGTCGTTTCCAATTGAAAACTGGACAATTCGAGCACGTAGCAGTCGGGCGCGGATGACGACTCGGCTTGCTCCGCCTCGAACAGCGCATCCAACACCGGCAAACCGATATTGCCGGCGATGACGCTGTTGAGTCCGGCGGATTTACACATCTCACCCACCATGGTCGTTACCGTGGACTTACCATTCGAACCGGTGATGCCAATGACTTTCGGGCGTTTAGACTTGCCAGCGAGCGCTTGAGCAAATAGTTCCACGTCGCCGACAACGGGTATGCCCCTGGAAATCGCCGCCATGACGGCGGGTTCGCGCAGAGGCACGCCGGGGCTTATGGCAATAGCGTCGACATCGGCAAACGTGGTCGCAGCATAGGCTCCGGTTACTAGATCGACGGCCGGGAAATCCCGAGTCAGCTTAGCTGCGTGGGGCGGATCGTCGCGGGTGTCGGCCACGCGCACCTTGGCGCCATGGCGGGTCAACCAGCGCGTAAGTGACAGCCCGGTCTCACCGAGCCCCAGCACGAGCCAACGTTTATCTGCGATCGCGTGTGACATGTTCCTAGCGTAGCTTCAAAGTGGACAGCCCAAACAGAACCAGCATCATGGTGATGATCCAAAACCGCACCACGACTTGATTCTCTTTCCAGCCTTTTTGTTCGAAGTGATGGTGCAGCGGCGCCATCAAAAATATCCGCCGACCCGCGCCATACTTGCGCTTGGTATAGCGAAAGTACGTAACCTGAATCACGACCGATAGGGTCTCGACGACGAATACCCCGCCCATGATGAACAATACGATTTCTTGGCGCACGATCACGGCAATCACGCCGAGCGCCGCGCCCAATGCTAATGCGCCGACGTCGCCCATAAACACTTCCGCCGGATAGGCGTTGAACCACAGAAAACCCAATCCCGCGCCGGCGATCGCCGCGCAGAACACGGACAGTTCCCCCGCGCCCGGAATGTGCGGCAAACCAAGATAGCGAGCGAACACGGCGTTCCCGGCAACATACGCAAATACCGCGAGTGCGCTACCGATCATCACGGTGGGCATGATCGCCAGACCATCGAGACCATCGGTCAAGTTCACCGCATTGCTGGCGCCGACGATGACGAAATAGGTGAGGAAAATGAAACCGATCGCGCCAAGCGGTATGGCGACGGTTTTAAAAAATGGCACAATCAATTCCGTTTGCGCCGGCAGTTCAGCGCTAAAGGCAAGATAAGCGCTGGCAATGAAGGCGACAATGGACTGACCGAGAAACTTGGATTTTGCCGACAACCCCTTGGGATTGCGATGGACAACTTTGCGATAGTCGTCAATCCAGCCGACCAGGCCAAAGCCGAGCGTAGTCAGCAACACGATCCAGACATAGTGATTACGCAGATCGGCCCACAGCAAGGTAGTGATGGCGATCGCGACGAGGATAAGCGCGCCACCCATGGTTGGCGTACCCGCTTTGATCAAATGGGTTTGCGGACCGTCGTCGCGCACCGATTGACCGATCTTATAGTCAGTGAGTTTGCGGATCATCGTCGGCCCGACGAAGAACGAAATGGCGAGAGCGGTCATACTGGCCAACACGGCGCGCAATGTAATGTAGCCAAAGACGTTCAACGCGCGAACGTCTTGGGCAAAATATTGTGCGAGCGCGTGGAGCATTGTTAGGTGTGCGCCGATTCCGTGGCGAGCGCGTCCACCACGCGCTCCATATGCATGAAGCGCGAACCTTTGATCAGGACGGTGACGCCCGTTTGCAACAACGGCCGTAGGTTTGCGATCAGATCTTCGGCCTGAACATACAACGCCGAACCGTTACCGAATTTTGCCGCCGCTTGGTGGGACAGTTCGCCCAAGCTGAACAGCCGATCAATGCCCAGGTCCTTGGCATATTGCCCGATCGCCGCATGCATCGCGTTGCCGTCCGGACCCATCTCTCCCATATCGCCAAGGACAAAAATCTTAGCCCCTTCGGACTGCGCCAAGACATCGAGGGCGGCCATCGCCGAATCAGGATTGGCGTTGTAGGTATCATCGATCAAGATCGCGCCGTGCTTACCGCTCTTACGTTGCATACGGCCTTTCACGCCGGCGAATGCACGTAAGCCGGCGCTGATGCTAACCGGCGTTACGCCGAACGCAACCGCAACAGTGCAAGCGGCAAGCGCGTTGCGCACGTTGTGGGCGCCGGGCACTTGCAACTGCGTTGAAATTTCCCCTTGTGGCGTCATAAAATCGATGTGACTGCCAAACCCCGTCAAACTATAACGAGCCGATATCGTTGCCGGCTGCGACAGGGCGAATTCAATGCGTTTGCGGCTGCCGGTCAATTCGCGCCACACGTACGCATGAGGATCATCGGCGTTAATGATCGCGATGCCATGGGCGCGCAGGCCAGCGAAGATTTCCCCTTTTGCGTGGGCAACCGCCTCAATCGTCCCGAGTAAACCGAGGTGCGCCCGTTGTGCGTTGTTGATCACCGCGATATCGGGGCTGGCCATGCGTGACAGATAGTCGATCTCGCCCGGATGATTCATGCCCATCTCGATCACCGCATAACGATGCTGCGCACGCAGCTTGAGCAACGTCAACGGCACACCGATATCGTTGTTGAGGTTGCCTTGTGTCGCCAACAACGCGTCCCGCCCCTCGCCCTGGCCGTCGCCCCACATCTCGGCACGCAGGATCGCCGCGACCATTTCTTTCAGCGTGGTTTTGCCATTGCTTCCCGTGATGGCTACCAGCGGCGTGTTGTTTAACGCGCGCCAGGCCTGCGCGAGTCGGCCTAGGGCTAGACGCGTATCAGCGACGCGCAGCAACGGCAATCCGAGATCCTGAACCGGCCAACTTTGGTCGACCATCGCCGCGACCGCGCCGAAACTCGATGCAGCGCGAATGTATTCATGTCCATCGAAGTGCTCGCCTTTAAGGGCAATGAACAGATCGCCCTGAGCAACACTACGGCTGTCGGTGCTCACACCAGCGAATGGCACATTCGGCCCCGAGGCCAACGCCCCGATCGCTTGCGCCGCTTCCAGCAAGGTCATCATGTGATTTCTCCCAACACCCGTGACGCGACATCCAGATCACTGAATGGGGTGCGGATGCCGCGAAATTCCTGGTAATTTTCATGTCCCTTGCCGGCGATCAGAATGACCTCACCTGCTCGGGCTTGGGCGACCGCTTGGGCAATGGCGGCGTTGCGGTCGGGAACAATTTGGCAATCACGCACCATGCCGGCGCGAATTTCGTCCAAAATAACGTGCGGATCTTCGTCGCGTGGATTGTCGCTCGTGAGAATCACTTGGTCGGCAAGCCGCTCGGCGATTTCACCCATCACCGGACGCTTGCCCTTATCGCGATTGCCGCCGCAGCCGAAGACGCAAATAAGCTTTCCGGCGGTGACCAGCTCACGCGCGGCGATCAGTGTTTTCTCCAAGGCATCCGGCGTATGCGCATAGTCAACCAAGATCAACGGCTGATGACCTCCACCCAGACGTTGCATGCGCCCGGCTAGCGGCTTGAGCTGAGCGATTTGCTCTAACGCCACGCTGAACTCGACATCGCTGGCAATCAGCCCGCCCAAAACCGCGAGGACGTTGTAGGCATTGAAGCGGCCGAATACCGGCGCTTTGACGCTGCCGCTGCCCCAGCTGCTGCTGACTTCAAACGCCAGTCCGTCACTGGAAAATCGCAGGCCGTGGGCCAGCAACGTCGTCGAAACGGACAATCGCTTGGCGGCGATCGCATAGCCAATAACCGGGACTTTATTCGATTCAAGCCGCTCGACCAGCGTCTTGCCAAAAGCGTCATCGAGATTGACCACGGCGTAACGAAGGCTCGGCAGATCGAACAATTTTGCTTTTGCCGCTGCGTAACTTTCCATGTCACCGTGGTAGTCGAGATGGTCGCGCGAGAGATTGGTGAACAACGCCACATCGAACAGCACACCATTCACGCGGCCCTGGGCCAATCCGTGGGATGACACTTCCATTGCGACACCTTGCGCGCCTTGCGCGCAGTAAGCAGCTAAGCGTTCTTGCAATTCAATGGCGTCGGGCGTGGTGTTCACGGCGGGTTCGAGGGTGTCGAGGAAGCCGTTGCCCAGCGTGCCCAGCACAGCCGTTTGTTTGCCGTGCGTCGATAGGCATTGGGCCAGCCAATGGCTGACCGAGGTCTTGCCGTTCGTCCCCGTTACGCCAAGCATCCACAACCGTTTCGACGGATGGCCGTACACGGCGCTGGCGATTTCTCCGACGTGATCGCGTAACTCATCCACGCCGACGTTGGCGATTTTCCAATCCGCGTGCCAACGAAAATTCTTGCGCTCCCACAGCACCGCATCGCCGCCGCGCTCAATCGCCTGCGGTATAAAGGCGCGCCCATCTTGCCGCTCGCCAGGGTATGCCGCGAAAGCCACGCCTGGCGCCACTTTCCGGCTATCGGCCGTTAGGCGAGTGATGTGAGTTCCAAGCTGTCCAAGTTGCCGCAGGATGGACACGGTTAGGCTTCTTCCTTCACTTCCGGCGCGCTAAATACCGGGTCGGACCACTCTTTCAGCGGCGCATCGGGCGGCGCAGCCACGCTACGTAGCGCGTAACCCATCACCTTGGAAAATACCGGGGCGGCGACCGCGCCGCCGTAATATTGGCCGGCCGACGGTTCATCGATCATCACCGCAATCACAAAGCGTGGCGCGGACACCGGGGCGAAGCCGACAAACGACGAAACGTAGCGATCCTCCGCGTAACGCGAGCCGATTTGCTTATGTGCGGTGCCGGTTTTTCCGGCGACGCGATAACCCGGCACTTGCGCTTTCGGCGCGGTACCACCCGGTAGCACGGCCATTTCCAGCATTGCCGTCACCGCTCGTGCCGTACCTTCGGAGATGACGCGTTCACCCTCGGCAACGGCATCGGATTTCAACAAGGTGACAGGGCGAATTTCACCGCCGCTGGCAAACGCGATATAAGCGCGCGCCAATTGCAGCAGGCTGACGGAAATACCGTGGCCGTAGGACATGGTCGCTTGCTCGATCGGCCGCCAGGTCTTGAACGGCCGCACTTTTCCGCTTGATTCGCCCGGCAAACCGGAATTGGGCAAGGTCCCGAACCCGACTTGATTAAACATTTTCCACATCACTTGCGCCGGTAGCGACAACGCGATCTTTGCCGATCCGATATTGCTCGACTTTTGAATTACTTGGCTGACCGTAAGTTCGCCTTGGGGATGGGCATCGTGAATCGTGCGGCCATCCACTGTCAAGAAACCGGGCGCGGTCGAAATCACGGTGTTCGGCGTGATTTTCCCCGCCTCCAGGGCGGCGGCGATAGTGAAAGGTTTGAGCGTTGAACCCGGTTCAAACATATCGATGACCGGTCGATTGCGGAGCAGAGCCGGCGTCACGCTGAGCCGATTGTTCGGATTGTAGTCGGGTAGGCTGGCGAGGGCGACGACTTCGCCGCTTTGCACGTCGAGCACCACGATCGAGCCGGCTTTGGCGCGGTGGGTCTGCACGGCATCACGCAACTCGCGGTAGGCCAGGTATTGAATTTTGCTATCGATCGACAGCGTGAGCGGCTTGCCGTCCTGCGGCAGCTTGATGCTTTCGACGTCCTCCACCGCATGGCCGGCGCGATCTTTAATTACGCGCTTCGCGCCGGGCAAGCCGGCCAGCGAATTTTGGAATGCCAGCTCCAGGCCTTCTTGGCCCTTGTCGTCGATTCCGGTAAAGCCCAAGACATGGGCCATGACCTCGCCGGCGGGGTAGTAACGCCGGTACTCTCGGCGCAAGAACACGCCGGGAATATTAAGCGCCGTCACTGTGGCCGCCAGTTCCGGCGAAACTTGGCGCTTCAAATAGACAAAACCGCGCGCCTTGTTACTCAGGCGGCCCTCGATCTCGTTTTTCTCGAGCTGCAGAATTTTCGCCAATTTAGTTAATTGCGTCGCGCTCAGATTGGCATCCGGTGGGCTAGCCCAGACCGATTCCATCGGCGTGCTGATTGCCAACGCCTCGCCGTGGCGATCGTAAACGATGCCACGATTGGCCGGCAGTTCGATCACGCGGCTATAGCGAGCTTCACCTTTTTGCTGCAAAAAATCGTGGCGCACACCCTGCAGATAGGCCGCACGCGCGGCAAGGCCAACGAAGGTCAGGCA
>JANMJR010000463.1:0-4752 GCA_031371465.1 Pseudomonadota bacterium | reverse complement strand
CGGACTGAAACACACGGCGCGCGCACTCGCCGCCGCGAACGACGTGCCGTTACTGCCGGGCTCGGGTTTGCTTGCGAACGTTGACGAAGCCATCGCAGAAGCGGCGCGCGTCGGTTATCCGGTGATGCTGAAAAGCACCGCCGGTGGCGGTGGGATCGGCATGCAGTTGGTGTGGCGCGAAGCAGAACTAGGCGCCGCATTTCAATCCGTCGAACGACTTGCAAAAAGCGCCTTTAAATCCGGCGGACTATTCATAGAAAAATACGTCCAGGCCGCGCGCCACATCGAAGTGCAAATCTTCGGCGATGGCCGTGGCCATGTCGTGAGTTTGGGTGAGCGCGATTGCTCGGTGCAACGGCGCAACCAAAAAGTCATCGAAGAAGCGCCGGCGCCTGGGTTGAGCGACAAGCAGCGCCAGCAACTCGCCGCCACAGCGGAGCGTTTGGGCCAGGCGATCGGCTATCAATCGGCGGGGACGGTTGAGTTTGTATTCGATGCGAGTAATGGCCAATTCTATTTCCTAGAAGTAAATACGCGGTTACAAGTCGAGCACGGCGTCACCGAGGAAATCACCGGCACGGACCTGGTGGAGTGGATGGTGCGCCAAGCGGCGGGCGAGCTAGACTTGGCCGATTTTCAAGCCACATTCAACGGCCATTCGATCCAAGCACGTGTTTACGCGGAAGATCCGGGTAAGAATTTTCAGCCGTGCAGCGGTTTGTTAACGGAGGTCAAATTTCCGCGCACGGCTCGGATCGAAACCTGGGTCAGCAGTGGCAGCGAGGTCTCGCCGTACTACGATCCGATGATCGCGAAGTTGATTGTGAAAGCCGATACGCGCAAACAAGCAATCGCGAAGCTGAGCACCGTGCTCGGCGAAACCCAACTCGCGGGCATCGAGACGAATGTTGCGTACTTGCGGCAGATCGTGGCCGATGAAACCTTTGCAGCCGGCCAGCAAACCACTCAATACTTAGCAACGTTGCGCTACGCCGCGCGCAGCATCGAAGTGTTAGAGCCTGGCATTCAGACGACCGTCCAGGACTATCCGGGACGCATTGGCTACTGGCACGTCGGCATGCCGCCGTCTGGCCCGATGGACGCGCTGGCAATGCGCTTGGCTAATCGACTGGCGGGCAACGCCGACGGCGCGGCTGCCCTGGAAATTACGCTAGCCGGCCCAACGCTGAAGTTTAATTGCGCTACGGTTATGGCCCTTGCCGGCGCGGCATTCAAAGTCGAACTGAATGGACACCCGCTAACTCTATGGCAAAGCCATGCCGTAAATGCGGGCGACGTGTTGAAGATCGGCGGCGTAAGCGGACCCGGCGCACGGTGTTATCTCGCCATCGCTGGGGCGCTTCAAGTGCCGGATTATCTCGGCAGTAAAGCGACCTTCACGCTCGGCCGGGTCGGCGGGCACGGCGGGCGAACCCTGCAAAGTGGCGACGTGCTGCACATCGGCGAGACCGCCGCGTCGATTGAAACATTACCAAAGATCGATGGCTCGGCGCTTCCGCGTTACGACACACACTGGACCATCGGCGTGCTGTACGGCCCCCACGGCGCACCGGATTTTTTTACCGATACGGATGTAGATACGTTCTTCGCCACCGATTGGGAAGTGCACTACAACTCGAGCCGCACCGGCGTGCGGCTGATCGGGCCGAAACCCCAATGGGCGCGCCACGACGGCGGCGAAGCGGGACTGCATCCTTCGAATATTCATGACAACGCCTACGCCATCGGCGCCATCGATTTCACCGGCGACATGCCGGTGATTCTCGGCCCCGATGGGCCGAGCTTGGGCGGCTTCGTCTGTCCCGCTGTGGTCGTGAAAGGCGAACTGTGGAAGGTCGGTCAACTCAAACCGGGCGACAAAATTCGCTTCAAAAAATTGTCCTTGCACCAAGCGTTGGATCTGGCGTCGGAACAGGAGGAAGTAGTCTCGACGCTGACCAAACCTCCACAAAAAACAGCAACCGTTCCGACCCGTAGCATCAACGACGCCGTCGTCCATCGCCTTGAAAATAATGGCGACCATGTCGGCGCGACCTATCGTATCGCCGGCGACGACTATCTGTTGATCGAATATGGCCCGCTGGTGCTCGATCTGAATTTGCGTTTCCGCGTTCATGCCTTGATGGAAGCGCTGCAAGCGCAGGTCATTCGCGGCATCATCGACCTCACCCCCGGCATTCGTTCGCTGCAAGTTCACTACGACAGCGCAAGGCTTTCGCTCACGGCATTGATGGATATTTTGCTCCGCGCGGAATCGTCGCTACCGGCGATCCACGACATGGAAGTGCCAACCCGCATCGTGCATTTGCCTCTGGCGTGGAACGATAGCCAGACGCAATTGGCGATTCAAAAGTACGCGCAGTCGGTGCGTAAAAACGCGCCTTGGTGTCCGAGCAATATCGAATTTATTCGTCGCATTAATGGCCTCGATAGTATCGACGACGTGCAGCGCATCGTGTTTGAAGCGTCGTATCTGGTGCTGGGTTTGGGCGATGTTTACCTCGGTGCGCCGGTCGCCACGCCGATGGATCCAAGGCATCGCCTGGTCACGACCAAATACAACCCGGCGCGCACCTGGACGCCGGAAAACGCCGTCGGCATCGGTGGCGCCTACCTGTGCATTTATGGCATGGAAGGCCCCGGTGGTTATCAATTCGTCGGGCGCACCGTGCAGATGTGGAATCGATATCGCGAAACGCCCGACTTTCGCGAGGGGAAGCCATGGCTGCTACGATTCTTCGATCAGATTCGGTTTTATCCCGTCAGCGAAACGGATTTGCTCGACATGCGCGAGGACTTTCTCCAGGGCAAATTCCACATCAAGATCGAAGAACAGACCTTCCGGCTGAAGGATTACAACGGCTTTCTTGCCGCCAACGAGTCCGACATTGCACGCTTCAAGGCGCAACAACAATCCGCGTTCGAGGCCGAACGGGAACGCTGGAAAGCCGCAGGCCAAGCAGATTTTGCGGGCGAAGCGGCAACCGATGCTGTGCCTACCAATGAGTTTGAACTCGCGCCGGGAATGCGCGCGACGGCGAGCCCCGTTGCGGGCAGTGTGTGGAAACTCTTAGTGGCGCAAGGCGAACGCGTCAGCGCCGGAACCCCGCTCATGATCGTCGAATCCATGAAAATGGAAATCAGTGTGACGGCGGCCGAGGACGGCATCGTTCATCGGCTGCTGTGCAACGAAGGAGCGCAAGTCGCGTCGGGCCAGAATCTAATCGTGATCGAATCTTTGGTTGAGCAATCCGCATGAACGACATCAGCTTACAGTTGGGTGACATGCGCCGGAGTTATCAAACCGGCGCTCTGACGCCGACGCAAATTGTCGACGCGATACTTACACGCTGCGAGCAATTCGCCGCACACAATATTTGGATCACCTTGCTCGATCGCGAGCGCTTGCATCAGTACGCCCACGCAGTAGAGGCGCGGGGGATGGAGTCGCAGCCGCTCTACGGCATTCCCTTCGCGATCAAGGACAATATCGATCTCGCCGATGTTCCGACCACCGCAGGCTGCCCGGATTTTGCCTACACGCCGACCCGCTCTGCCACCGTGGTGGAGCAGCTTATGGCAGCGGGCGCGATCCCCATCGGCAAAACCAATTTAGATCAGTTCGCGACCGGTTTAGTCGGCGTGCGCTCGCCTTACGGGCCGTGCCGTAACGCTTTTGACCCGAGCTATATATCGGGCGGATCGAGCGCCGGATCCGCCGTTGCAGTGGCATTGGGGCTGGCGAGTTTTTCCCTCGGCACCGACACGGCGGGTTCGGGCCGGGTGCCGGCTGCGTTTAATAATCTCGTCGGCCTCAAACCCACTTGCGGCCTGTTGTCAACGCGCGGCGTGGCGCCTGCCTGCCGCACCTTGGATGCCGTGTCGATTTTTGCGTTGACGGCGCGGGATGCGGCGCAGGTCGCGGCCGTCGCCAGCGGTTTCGATGCGCAGGACGCTTATTCGCGGCAAGCGCCGAAAATATTGCGGCCCAATTTCAACGCGCGATTTCGTTTCGGCATCCCGCAAGCGGCGCAACTGGAATTCTTCGGCAACGCCAATGCCCAGGCCCTCTTCGCCCGCAGCGTCGAGCGCTTGCAAGCCATGGGCGGCGAGCCGGTCGTTATCGACTTCGCGGATTTTCTGGAAACCGCGCGCCTGCTCTATGGTGGCCCGTGGGTCGCCGAACGTTATCAGGCGATCCGCGAATTCATCGAAAAACAACCGGATTCGCTGCACGAAGTCACGCGCACTATCACGCTCGCCGCGCAGAATTTTTCCGCCGCCGACACCTTCGCGGCCCTCTATCGCTTGCAAGAAATGAAGCGCCGCACAGCGAGTATTTGGAATGATATCGACGTGCTGGTGACGCCGACGGCGGGAACAATTTACAAGATCGACGAAGTGTTAGCCGATCCGATCAAGCTCAATTCAAACTTGGGCTACTACACTAACTTCATGAACTTGCTCGACCTGGGCGCCATCGCCGTGCCGGCAGGATTTCTCGGCAACGGGCTGCCGTTCGGCATCAGCGTGTCGGCGCGGGCGTTCAGCGATGACGCGCTACTGGACTTGGCGCAGCGCTGGCAGGCAGCGTTCCCATTGCCGCTCGGCGCGACAGGCGCATATCGCGAAAACAAATTGCCCACACCCGCATCGGGATGGATTCGCGTCGCCGTTTGCGGCGCTCACATGTCCGGCTTGCCGCTGAACCATCAACTCACCGATCGCGGT
>JANMJR010000417.1:0-2000 GCA_031371465.1 Pseudomonadota bacterium | reverse complement strand
TGTTCCTAGGTGAGATGTTTCGTTCCCGCACCCGTGCCGCCGACTACCAAGTGAAATTATTCGGTGGCGGAAATATGTTTGCGCATACCGCCAAACACGAACGTCACCCCAGTATCTCGGAAACTAATGTCGAATACGGCCGTGCGGCGATCGCGCAATGCGGTTTCCGCTGCTCCGCGGAGGATTTGGGGGGCGACGGCCACCGCAACGTCATTCTCGATCTTTGGAACGGCGATGTGTGGGTGCGCCGGGCGAATTTGAGTCCTGCACCCGTGGGCTCTGCGAGGTAAGCACCATGGCGATCATTAACGTAATGGTGGTGGACGATTCGGCGGTAGTGCGTCAGGTGGTGACTGGGATTTTGTCGAAAGACCGATCGATCAACGTGATGGCTGCTGTGCCCGATCCCATTTTTGCCATGGCGCGCATGCGTATGCATTGGCCAGACGTGATTGTGCTTGATGTCGAAATGCCGCGCATGGATGGCATTACGTTTCTGAAGCAAGTCATGGCGCTGCGACCCACCCCTGTCGTGATCTGTTCGACCCTCGCTACGCGCGGCGCCGAAACCACGATGCAAGCCTTGGCCGCGGGGGCGTTCACCATCGTTGCGAAGCCCAAGATCGGCATCAAGGACTTTCTGCTGGACGCCTCAACCGAGCTGATCGGCGCCGTCAAGGCCGCGGCGCGTGCCAACATTAAGAACTTGCTGCCCTCGGCGACCGCGGGCGCGCAGGCCGCGGACGCGCCCGCCCTGACGGAGCCGGGCGCCCAGGCGCTGAGTGAAACGACGGATCGTGTCGTGGCCATTGGAACCTCTACCGGCGGCACCCAGGCACTCGAACGCGTATTGTCTGCATTGCCACGGGTGTCCCCCGGCATCGTGGTCGTGCAGCATATGCCGGAAAAGTTCACGGCGGCGTTCGCCGCGCGCTTGGATCAAATCTGCCAAATCGAAGTCAAGGAAGCGCAACACGGCGACCGTGTCATCCCAGGGCGGGCACTCATCGCGCCCGGCGGCAAACACATGTTGCTCAAACGCAGCGGCGCGCAGTATCACGTCGAAGTGAAGGACGGGCCGCTGGTCAATCATCATCGCCCCTCCGTCGATGCGCTGTTTCGCACCGTGGCCAAGTATGCGGGTAAGAACGCCCTCGGGATCATTATGACGGGAATGGGCGACAATGGCGCACGTGGGCTGCTGGAAATGCACGAAGCCGGCGCGCGCACCATCGCCCAGGACGAAGAAAGCTGTGTCGTCTATGGCATGCCGAAAGAAGCGGTGAAGCTCGGCGCGGTCGACAAAGTTGTGGCGCTGCACGCAATTGCGCAAGAAATCCGCAACGACGTGCGCTAGCGGCACGCGCACCCAAGAACCCCAAACTAGACAGGAAGAACTATGAATACTAATCGCAATCAGTATATTTCGATGCTTGCTAAATTCGCACACCGCCTCGTTGACGAGCGACGAATTCGCCATCACCTTACGCGCTTGGTTCGATTTCTGATTTAGCGCGTTGTACCTGCGCCCAAGTTGAAAACGAAACGGCCCACCGACGGGCCGTTTCGCTGATTTGGCGGAGGCGGTGAGATTCGAACTCACGAAAGGTTGCCCTTTGCCGGTTTTCAAGACCGGTGCAATCGACCACTCTGCCACACCTCCGATTTGCTGCATTTGATTCGCCGCCGGTAGCGGTTTTAGACCGGTGCAATCGACCACTCTGCCATCTCTCCATTTGCTCTTCACGTCAAACGACCGGCTGTCGTAGGGTGGATCAAGCGTGGCATAACGGCAAATGCTGCCACAAGCAGCGGATCCACCATGTCGACCATTGCCCGTCACCTTTCTTTAACGGTGGGGTGGATCCAGCGCTACGCGCTTTGATCCACCCCACCGTCACAACATCTAACATTGTGAGAAAAGTAGGCGATGTCACTTTTCGAGAGCGAGAATTCTACCACAACGCCTTTAGCTAATCGGCTTGCCGAACTTGGCATTT
>JANMJR010000399.1:0-2076 GCA_031371465.1 Pseudomonadota bacterium | reverse complement strand
GTTTTCTATGCCTATTTACGAATATCGATGCGCGTCCTGCGGCTTCGAGGAAGAGTACCTGCAAAAGGTCGGCGCCGCATTGTTGACGGACTGCCCCGAATGCGGCAAAGCCACGTTCGGGAAGAAGTTATCCGCCGCCGGCTTTCAGTTGAAAGGCAGCGGTTGGTACGCTACGGATTTCAAGAACAGCGGCAGCAAGGCGAAGGACACGAAGTCCGATAGCAAATCCGAGACAAAAACTGACACCAAAACCGAAACGAAATCGGACACCAAGACCGAAACCAAGTCCGAGACGAAAGTTGCGGATAAGCCGGCGCCAAGCGCGACTCCTAGCTCTGACTCGTCTAGTTCGTAGGCTCAGCGGTGCGTAAGTATTTCATCACCGGCCTGTTGGTCTGGATTCCGCTGATAATCACCGTTTGGGTTTTGTCGCTCTTGAACGGCTGGATGGACGCGAGCCTATTGCTGATCCCCAAAGCCTATCGTCCGGAAACGCTGCTCGGGTTTTATGTGCCCGGCGTCGGCGTGGTGTTGACGATCGCCCTGTTATTCGTCACCGGGTTGTTGACCGCGAATTTGTTGGGCCATCGTTTAGTGCTGCTGTGGGAAAGTCTACTGGCGCGCATCCCCGTGGTGAAGACCATTTACGGCGGTGTGAAGCAAGTCTCCGACACGTTGTTTTCCGGCCAAGGCCAGGCGTTTCGCAAAGCCTTGCTGGTGCGCTATCCGCACCAAGGCGCCTGGGCCGTCGCGTTTCAGACCGGCCAGCCGAACGGTGAAATCGCCGCGATTTTGAAAGAAGATCACGTCAGCGTTTTTATTCCAACCACGCCGAACCCGACGTCGGGCTTCTTCATGATCATGCCGAAAAAAGATGTGATCGAGCTCAACATGAGCGTCGACGCGGCGTTGAAATACATCATCTCCATGGGCGTCGTCAGCCCAGACCAACCTCCCCCTCATTGATTCGACTTTAGAGTTTTCATGCGTACAGATTATTGCGGTTTCATCAGTAAAAAACACCTCGGCCAAACCGTCACGTTGTTTGGCTGGGCCCATCGCCGACGCGACCATGGCGGCGTGATTTTCATCGACCTGCGCGATCGCGAAGGCTTGGTGCAAGTGGTCATCGACCCGGACACGGCGGAGGCCTTTGCCAGTGCGGAAAATGTACGCAACGAATTCGTATTGAAAATTATCGGCAAAGTGCGCGAGCGCCCGGCGGGCACCAGCAACAGCAACTTGATCAGCGGCGAAATCGAAGTGCTGGCGAAAGAAGTCGAAGTGCTTAACCCTTCCCTCACGCCGCCGTTCCAGCTTGACGACGAAAACCTCAACGAGACCACGCGTCTCACCCACCGTTTCTTGGATTTGCGCCGCGAGCAAATGCAAAAAAATCTACGCCTGCGCTACAAGGTCGCGATGACGGTGCGCAACTATCTCGACGCCGAAGGTTTTATCGACATCGAGACACCCATGCTGACGAAATCGACGCCGGAAGGTGCGCGCGATTATCTCGTGCCCAGCCGCGTGAACGCCGGGCAATTTTTCGCGCTGCCACAATCGCCGCAGTTGTTCAAACAATTGCTGATGATCTCGGGCTTCGATCGCTATTACCAGATCACTAAGTGTTTCCGCGACGAAGATCTGCGCGCCGACCGCCAGCCGGAATTCACCCAAATCGACATCGAGACGTCATTCCTCGGCGAACAAGAAATCACCGCCATCATGGAAACCATGATGCGCAAAGTGTTCAAAGATGCGGTTAATATCGAGTTGGCCGATCCGTTCCCACGCATGACACACGCCGAGGCGATGTCGCTGTACGGTTCCGACAAGCCCGATCTGCGCGTGCCGTTCAAGTTCACCGAACTCACCGACGTGATGAAGACCGTCGATTTCAAAGTCTTCGCCGGTGCGGCAAATATGGTCGGTGGGCGTGTCGCGGGATTGCTGATTCCCAAGGGCGGCGAATTGTCGCGCGGCGAGATCGATGCCTACACCCAGTTCGTCACCATCTATGGCGCGAAGGGCTTGGCCTACATCAAGTTCAACGAAATCGCCAAGGCCCGCGAC
>JANMJR010000395.1:0-6335 GCA_031371465.1 Pseudomonadota bacterium | reverse complement strand
CGAAAACACGGCGGCGACGGCAAAGATAAAGGCCTTAAACATAGCGGGGTCATAGCCGGAAAAACGCACGCGATCTTCGCGGTCGCGGATAGCCACTAAGACCTTGCCGAGGCGGCTTCGCAGGATGAATCTGCCGACAACTACGCAAAGCAGCAACAACACCGCCGTGATGTAGTACATAACGACTTTGGCTTTGTCTTGATCGGTATCGACACCCAGAAACGTCTTGAAATCCGTAATGCCGTTAATGCCGCCGGTGTAACCCTGCTGGCCGATAATGACGATCGCCATAATTCCGGACAGGGCCAGGGTAATGATGGAAAAATAAACCGGGCCGACGCGCTTGCGAAAATTGGCGTAGGCTAACGCGAAAGCGAGTACTGCCGGCAGAATAATGATGGCCGGCAGCGTGAACCCAATGTGGCGAAACGGCTCCCACCACCAGGGTAGACTTTCCACGCTGTTCCAAGACATGAAATCTGGTAATCCGGCCTGGCCGAAAAAAGCCGATAACGCGGTACTGGAAGACGAATCGGCGTTGGCCGCCGCCTCCAGTTTAAGGAACATCGCCATCATGTAACTACCGAGGCCGAAGAATGCCCCTTGGCCAAGACTCAATATCCCACCATAACCCCAAATCAGCACGATGCCGACGGCGCAGAAGGCGAAGCTAAGATATTTTGCCGCCAGACCGAGCCTGAATATTCCCAGCGAAAATGGAATCACGGCGAGCACCAGCAGCGCCAAAATGATCACGGCGTAGCGATTGATGAAATCCCACAGTGCGGTCGGCTTTACAGAGGGCGCTGAACTCGCCATTAGCGCCTCACCTTGGTTGAAAACAGGCCGTTCGGGCGGAAATAAATGACCACAATCACCAACAGCAAAATGCTCGCCCGCGCCATCGAGCCGCTCATAAAATATTCAAACCAGGACTGCATTTGCCCCATGATAAAGGCCGATGCAATGGTTCCCAGCAGACTTTCGACACCACCGAATACCACGACGATAAACGTATCGACGATATAAGCCTGACCCGTCACCGGCCCGGTGGAAGCCAGCATGGTAAACGAACTGCCCGCGATACCCGCCAAGCCGCAGCCCAGGGCAAAGGTAAAAGCATCGACGCGCTCGGTATTGATGCCCACGGCGCCGCTGATGCTGCGATTCTGCGTCACGGCGCGAATGCGCAAGCCCCAGCGCGTCCGGTATAACAACATATAGACCAAAACCGACGTCACAATCGCCAGCCCGATAATGAATATTCGGCTCAGGGGAAACGACAAGGTTTCCGTCATCTGCCAGGCGCCTTGCAGCCAGGACACGGTGGGCACTTCGACTTCTTTCGGGCTGATAAACTGGCGGAAAATTTGTTGCAGTATCAAACTCAAACCCCAGGTCGCGAGCATGGTATCGAGCGGACGCTGGTAGAGAAACCGGATGAGCCCGCGTTCAAGCAAATAGCCGAACGCAAAGGTCACAAAAAACGCGAGTACGATGCCGACTAAAAAGTAAATACCCATCGCTTTGGGAAAGTACGTCTCGAACAAGAGCGCAACACCGTAAGTGGTATAGGCCCCCATTGCCATCAACTCGCCGTGGGCCATGTTGATTACGCCCATCAGCCCGAAGACGATGGCTAAGCCAAGCGCCATTAACATCAATATCGTGAATACACTTAAGCCGGTGAAGGCCTGCATCACAAGCATATCGAAGTTCATATACACATCTTTCTTATTTTACTTGCAGCCCTAGTTTTCATCTTGGGTCGTCTAGTCAGTCGAGAAAGCGACAAACGTAAGCCGCCGTGAGCGGCTTACGTCGGGTACATCTGTTGGCTGTGCGGCTACAACTTCGGGAACGGGTTAGGTTCAATCAATCCGGATTCATAAATCATATCCACCTGTCCGTCCTTATTGAACGTCCCGATACGGGCGTGCTTCCAAAGATGATGGTTCGATTTGTGGAACTTGATCTTACCTTCCGGGCCGTCGAACTCGAGATCCGACGAGGCGGCGATGACTTTCGGAATGTCAAAACTCTTCGCTTTCTCCGCCGCGAGCTTCCACATGTACACCGACGTATAGCCACACGAGAGGGTGTCGCCGGTGGGACGATTCGCGCCGTATTTGGCTTTGAATGCCTTGACGAATTTTTCGTTTGCCGGATTTTTCAGACTTTGGAAATAACCCATGCAAGTCAACGAACCCACGGTATTTTCCGCGCCGATGCCCGACACTTCTTCCTCGGAAACGGCAAGCGAAAGAATCGGCTGATTGGCGCCCTTGATACCGGCGGCATTCAATTGTTTGAAGAACGCGACGTTACTGCCGCCCACCGTACAGTTCAGGATCACTTCCGGCTTGGCGCCTTTGATCTTGTTAATCGCTGAAGAAAACTCGATATGGCCGAGTGGGTAATAATCCTCGCCCACCAACTTACCACCAAGGCGCGTCAGCGTTGCCTTGGCGATCTTAATCGTGGTGCGCGGCCAAATGTAATCGGAGCCGATCATATAGAACGTCTTGCCCTTATTCTTGTACAGCCATTCCATCGCAGCGATAACGGACTGCGTCGCTTCCTGGGCGGTATACATAATATTGGGGGAGACTTCCAAACCCTCGTAATAGGTCGGATAGTACAGCAGGCCTTTGAGTTTCTCGAATACCGGCAGAACTGCTTTTCGCGAGGCCGAGGTGTAACAGCCGAACACGGCCGCGACCTTGTCTTTCTCAATCAGTTTGCGCGCCTTTTCGGCGAAGGTCGGCCAATCGCTGGCGCCGTCTTCCACAACAGCTTGGATCTTGCGCCCCATGACACCGCCGGCGGCGTTGATTTCCTCGATAGCCAGTTGCTCTGCATCGACAACCGACTTTTCAGCGATTGCGATAGTCCCCGTTAGCGAATGCAAAATACCCACTTTTACTGCATCCTCTGCGAATGCATCCTTGATGAACCAAGGTCCGACGGCTGCTGCCGCGCCGATCGCAGTCCCCGCTTTTATGAAATCACGCCTGTTGGAAAAACCCATAGTTTTAAGCTCCTCATATTCTTGATAAAGTGAAGCACCGAGCCACCTCGCGGTAGCCTAGCCTCCGAAAAATGATCCAAACCACCTCCACTGACTGAACGCCTATTTCCCCAAAGCACGAGTCATGCCAACCGACGCAAAAAATAAAAAAGCCCACGCGCAACTTAGCGTTGCGCGCAGGCTCCTGTGCCGTTTCCCGGGGTTGACATCGTTGGCAACCCGGGACAACCATAATCTCGATAGAAGATCAGTCTTTTTCTACGTTACCGCGAGAGAATCTCCTAAGTCAAGTGGAATTTACACGCACTACGTCGGCGCGTGTCCGACAAAGCCGCACCAAATTGAACCGTGCCCACCCGCATCGCTATGATGCGTGAAATCTTATGGCAGATGTACCCAAACCGGCGCAACAAAGTGTATACTTTTTACTCCCCGAAAGTGCATTGTTGTCCGACCTAGCTGACTACGCGCTGCGTATTTAACTGTTAGGGTATGAATGAATAAACATAATGCTCCGTTGCGAGTGGGCGTCCTTTTTTCAAAAACCGGGGTTACCGCCGATATCGAGTCGTCTCAACTCCAAGGGACGCTATTGGCGATCGAGGAAATCAATGGTTCCGGTGGGATTGACGGCCGCGAATTGCAAGCGGTTTACTATGATCCCGGTTCTTCGCCGAGCACTTGCAAAACCTTAGCCGAAAAACTCATGGCCGATGACGGCGTGCGCATTATCCTCGGCTGCTATATGTCGAGTGAACGTAAGGCGGTATTGCCGGTGGTCGAGCGCTGGAACGGACTACTGTTTTATCCAACCCTATACGAAGGCTTCGAGTATTCCCGCAACGTCATTTATACCGGCGCGGCGCCGAATCAAAATAGCGTTCAGCTTGCGGAGTACATGATGCGCGAATTTGGCTCCCGGGTTTACATGGTGGGTTCAGACTACATTTACCCGTATGAATCGAATCGTATTATGAGCGACCTGTTGCTCGAGCACGGTGGTGAGAAAGTCGGCGAACGTTACGTCAAACTCAGTGCGACCGCGGAAGATTTCGATGACGTGCTTGCGGACATCAAGAATAAACGCCCGGATTTTATTTTTTCAACCGTGGTTGGCCAAGCAACCGCGACTTTTTATCGCGCCTATGCTGAAGCAGGACTTGATCCCGCGCAAATGCCCATCGCCAGCCTGACGACGTCGGAAACGGAAGTACGGCAAATGGGCGCGAGCACCGCCAAAGGACACATCACCGCAGCCACCTATTTCCAATCCATCGGCAGCGATGCAAACCAGCGTTGCGTTACCAAGCTGAAACAACGCTTTGGCACAGATGCCGTGACCAACATGTGCTGGGAGGCGGCCTACTTTCAGGCCTATCTGCTGGCAGCCGGCTTGTCTGCCATCGGCAACGACAACGTGCAGCAACTGGTTCCGGCCCTGTTGGGCGTAGAATTCATGGCGCCGCAAGGCATGGTCAAAATCGACGCGGACAATCACCACGCCTACCTCACGCCGCGCATCGGCCGCGTGCGAGAGGATGGACAATTTGATATTCTGCACGAAGCAAAACAACCTGTGAAACCGGACCCTTACCTAGTGGATCATTCCCTGGAAGACTGGTCGGCGCGGGTCAACGCGACGACTTTTTAACGGCGAAAGCAACCTATGAAGCCCCTGTCCGGAACATCGCGATTATTGCGCAACCTGCGCTCCCTAAGGGTCGTGGTGTTTCACCCCAGCGATCAAGACGGCGAGGAGATCATCCGCCAACTCCAGCGTATCGGCTGTCAGGTGAAAGCCTTCTGGCCGCCGCTGGAAAAACTTCCGGATGAGGTAGATCTGGTGTTCCTCGCCGTTCGACCGGAGGTGATCGGTCAGGATTTTCCTTGGCTTAAGGCGGAAGAAACGCCGCCCCTGATCGCTGTCGTCAACTACGAGAACCCCACGGTGGTCGAGGCGGTCATCAAAGTCGATGCCCATGGCGTACTCGCCTCTCCCGTCAAATCCTTCGGTTTGTTGACATCTATGGTCGTCGCCCGGCAACTCGCAGCAAAGGAAAAAGAGCAAGCCAGGCACATCGACCGGCTCGAACAACGGCTCGCAGGAATTCGCCGCCTGACCAAGGCCAAGGCTATCCTCATGCAGACCCGAGCGATTACGGAAGAGCAGGCCTACGAAATCATCCGCGAGCAGGCCATGAGCAAGCGAGTGACTATAGAAGAGATCGCCACGGCGATCATCAACGCCAAAGAGATCTTGGGCTTCAAAGGCAAATCCGACACGGTAGTTCGCGAAGTGGATTTTCTTGACCGGCGCACCAAGCTTTAATGCGGCGCTTGTAAGTCTCTATTGATCGCGTCTTTCTCGCCTCACCACTCTGCCTCATTTCATTTTTGACTAAGGGGGAGTCGTACTGCCCCGAAAGAGCCGGCCTGGAAGGCGCATGGGTACGGGCTAGCCCTAGGCTAGCCACTGGCCTCGGGCCATTACTTCCCAGGCCACCTTCATTGCTATTGAACAGCGCTTCGCAAAATCGATTGCCGCGAAGACAGGTCACGTACCAAGCGCCGGTACGCGATCACCACGCCGGTCACGCTAAATACAAATCCCAGCGCACATAACACCACGATGCATGTCTGCCGTAGTGTGGGACGTCCAGCCAGGAACGGCACATCCAAGCGGTGTAGTCCGTTGAACAACCAACGGTAGAGTCTGCGGCTGCCATCGATTTTCTCGACAATCACGCCGGAAGCGGGGTCGATGTGCAGCCAGGTTTTTGCCGGGTCGTCGAAGCGAATTCGCAGCATTGGGGGCGATACTGAACCATCCGTCGTGTAGTAATAGGCATCATTTCGATTGAGCCGATCCACACCCAGCAACCGAACCGAGTCGAATGCCGATTGCGCGGCACGCGTCAGTACGGACTGCTCGAACTCCGACCCCGGCATTTTCATTTTATTCACAGCCACCACCCGTTGGCGTTCCGCATCGATGCGCACACGATAAAACGCTACGCCAGCGACTTGAATGAATTCGATCTCCTTGGCGCCCACCATCTCGGCCGACAACGATGGCATGGCGAAGCGTTCCGGCTTGAGTGGCCCGCCCATGAAGCGCTCGCGTTCGATACGACTAGCATCGGGCTTGGTGAACAATCGGCCGTGATCCATGGACAACCAACCGCTGAAAATCCAGGTCAGCACGAACAACGAACAGCCGATGCCGAGGATGTGGTGCCAGTACATCCAGCCGCGAAACGGGCTGTGTCGGCACGACGGATAAGGCTTTCTGAAACGCAATCGT
>JANMJR010000339.1:0-20703 GCA_031371465.1 Pseudomonadota bacterium | reverse complement strand
TGGCATTCTGAAAATCGCCGCGCCACATGAGCCCCGTTCCTTCGCTGGCCAAGCGATAGGCCGCGTCGGCGGTGGTGCGATCGTCGGCGATGACTATGCGTTTCGGCGGCGCGACTGCATTTTCCGAGCGCCAGCGTGCGGAGCGTGCCGCGCTTGTTTCGGTCCAGTGAATAGTTGAATCTTCGATCATAGACTGGCAATTATGCCTTGAATAACTCGATTGTCATTCCCGCGTAGGCGGGAATCCATAGAGCGTATGCAATAGGTGAAGCTAAATGGATTTCCGCCTACGCGGGAATGACAAGAGGGAAGCTCGTCGATCATTCTTATGATGCTCGAATGCAGGAATCCCGTCTCGTTTGAATCTTAAGACGCTGAGTCCCCGCCTTCGCGGGGACGACCAGATGGAATGTTTCCTAGTTGTTTCTTTAGCAAAATCGCGATTGATTTTCGATTATGAATGGTTCTGTAGCACATTGGCAAAAACGCCATGATCCACGTTACCGCCGCTTGCGATTAGCCCAACCTTGCGACCGCGCAGCCGTTCGCGTTCGGCGAACGCCGCCGCCAGCGGCGCTGCGCCGGCGCCTTCAACCACATTGTGGGTAGTGATGAACAGCAGCTTCATCGCCGCAGCGACATCGGTGTCGCTGACTTGCACGATACGATTCGCGCCCTGGATGATGATGTTAAGCGCAGCCTCATCCGGTACCCGGCAGGCCATGCCGTCGGCGAGTTGCGTGGTGACCGGTGCTTCGATTTTTTCTCTTGCGGCGAAGGACAATGCGTAGGCGGGCGCATGGCTGGATACGACACCGACAATTTCGGCTGTACGGCCAAGGGCATCGCGCGCGGCGATCATGGAGCAAATTCCCGAACCCTGACCGATGGGCACGTAGACCACATCCAGATCCGGCACGCCGCGCAAAAACCCCATGCAGTAGCTCGCCACACCCAATAGCAAATCGCGATGGAAGGCCGGGATCATGTGGAGTCCGCGTTGATCGGCCAAATGCCGCGCATACTCGCGCGCCGCTTGAAAGTCTTCGCCGTGCTCGATCAGCTCGACACCGAGTGCACGCATCGCGCTGTTCTTTTCCAAGCTGTTGCCGTGGGGCACGACGATGGTTGCGGCGATGCCATATTTACGCGCCGCGTAGCCGACGGACTGGCCATGATTGCCGCGCGTCGCGCTGATCACGCCTTTGATTTCGGGTTCCCGCTCGATCAATTTAGAAAAATAAACCAGGCCACCGCGTATCTTGAAGGCGCCGGTGGGCGTGTGATTCTCGTGCTTGAGCCATGTCTCAAATCCGAGTTGATCGCGCAGCAACGGCCATGAATATTGCGGCGTCGGCGCCATGCTCGCGTAAACGATTTGCGCTGCTTGCTCGAGTTCCTCGCAGTTCGGTAAGAGATTCATAGGTGGCCTTTTAGCGCACATTTACGAGTTGCTATGATCTCATTTCTCCTACGCACGCGCTTCATTGCCTGTAGCATTGGCCCAAGCGCCACAAGTGACGCGGGTCTCCAGGCATTGTGTGCATTAATGAGTATCAATGGCAAAAGCCAAAGTCATTCGAGGGAGCAAAGGGGATTGTTCTTGACTGGGCAAGCTAATAAGTTATATTCTAGTCATTATGACTAGTTTAAAAAATGACAAAATGCCGCCGTCTACCTCATCCTCCCACGGTCGGCCGGGTTACTGGCCGCTGCAGGACGCCAAGGCGCGATTTAGTGAACTCGTCCGCAAAGCCAGAAATGAAGGTCCGCAGCACGTCACCATTCATGGTCGCGACGAGGTCGTGGTCATCGCTGCGGAGGAGTTCCGCCGACTAAATGGTGATTTGACCGGTGCGGCGCTTATCGCGGCAGCGCAAGCGTCGCCGCATCGTGATATTGATCTCGAGCCGACCCGCGTTCCAATGCCTGTACGCGATGTCACGCTGTGACCGATTGGCTCCTCGACACCAATATCCTTTCCGAGCTTCGCCGACCGCGACCGGAACCCAAGGTTCTCGCTTTCGTTGCCAAGCAGCGGCTTGAGTGTCTATTCGTCAGCGCCGTCACGTTTGCTGAGATACGTTTTGGTATCGAGCTGCTGGGCGATCCACATCAACGCGCCGAACTCACAAGGTGGCTGACCAATAAACTGCGACCGATGTTTCAACAAAGAGTAATCGCAATTAGTGAAGACGTGATGTTCAAGTGGCGCTTGCTGGTCGAAGCAGGCCGAAAAGCGGGGCATACTTACTCGCAACCGGATCTCATCATCGCGGCCACCGCGCTCCATCACGGGTTGACCGTTGTTTCGCGTGATATCACGCAATATAGGCGAGCGGGCGTGCCGTTATTCAATCCGTGGACAGATTCCGGCGAAGCGTCGGAATCTGCGTCGTGATATCAAAGATTCTAAGCGGTGCCACCCACTGTCAACCCATCAATCTTCAACGTCGGCTGGCCCACACCGACCGGTACACTCTGACCATCTTTACCGCAGGTGCCGACCCCGGCATCGAGCGCCATGTCGTTGCCGATCATCGAGACCCGCGTCAGCACATCGGGCCCGTTGCCGATCAGCGTCGCGCCTTTCACCGGATAGGTGACTTTGCCGTTTTCGATCATGTAGGCTTCCGCTGCGGAGAAGACGAATTTGCCGTTGGTGATGTCCACTTGGCCGCCGCCGAAGTTCACCGCGTACAGGCCGTTTTTCACTGACGCGATAATTTCCTGCGGGTCTTTGTCGCCGTTGAGCATGTAGGTGTTGGTCATGCGCGGCATGGGGATGTGGGCGAACGATTCGCGCCGGCCATTGCCGGTGAGCGGCATGCCCATCAGGCGCGCGTTGAGGCTGTCTTGGATGTAGCCTTTCAAGATGCCGTTTTCGATTAGCGTGGTGCGTTGCGTCGGGTTGCCTTCGTCGTCAATGTTCAGCGAGCCGCGACGGTCGGGGATGGTGCCGTCGTCGAGGACCGTGACGCCGGGCGCGCCGACGCGCTCGCCGATGCGGCCGGAAAATGCGCTGCTGCCTTTGCGATTGAAATCGCCTTCCAGGCCGTGGCCGATGGCTTCGTGCAACAAAATGCCGGGCCAGCCGTTGCCGAGCACGACCGTCATCGTGCCGGCCGGCGCCGGCTTGGCTTTCAGATTGGTAATGGCTTGATGCACCGCTTGTTTGGCGTAGTCTTGCAACACCGCATCAGTGAAGTAGCCGTAATCGAAACGACCACCGCCACCGGCCGAACCTTGCTCTCGGCTGCCGCCTTCCTCGGCGATGACCGTCACCGACAAACGGGTCAACGGCCGCACGTCTGCGGCCATCAAACCATCGCTGCGCGCGACGAGAATGACATCGAATTCCGCGGCGAGCCCGGCCATGACTTGGGTGACGCGCGGGTCGAGATCGCGCGCGTATTTTTCCAATTTCTCCAGCATGCGAACTTTGTCCGTGTCGGACAAGCTGGCGATCGGATCTTGTGGCCCATAAAGCTTGCGTGGATGGCCGGATTGCACGACGGGCATTTGGCCGTCACCGCCGGAGGCGGCAATCGCACGTGTCGCCGAGGCAGCGGCGGTGAGTGCGGTGAGGTTGATTTCGTCGGAATAGGCAAACGCGGTTTTCTCGCCGCTCACGGCGCGAACGCCAACGCCCTGATCGATATTGAAACTACCGCTTTTCACCTGGCCTTCTTCCAGGCTCCAGCCCTCGCTGCGGCTGTACTGAAAATACAAATCGGCGTAGTCCACCGAATGCGTCATGATCTGACCGAACACGCGGCCGAGGGCGTTGTGATCCAGATCGTAGGGGGTGAGAAGATATTGACTGGCGGTATTGAGAAGAGCGGAAGTTTCCATTGAATTCCAAAGTGGGTGAATCGTACGGCGAAGCGCCATTATACTCGATGGCCGGGGAGCCAATCTCGGTGCGGCTTGCAAGCAATGCATCGCCAGGATCCAATATCCACGCGGCCCCCAGGGCATTCTAGTCTCAGGCCCCTAGTCCCTAGCCCCTATGAACTAGACCCTAAATCCGATGAATTGTTCGATGCCCGAGCGCTGGCAAGCCCTTGCGCAGGCTCGCCTGGTAACTCGGATTCATTCCGGCAATCACCATGCCGGAGCCGCGCGACAACCGATCCATGACCACGCCCCACGGATCGACGATCATCGAATCACCGTGGGTTTCGCGGCCGGAGCGGTGATAGCCGCCTTGCGCTGGGGCGATGACGTACGCCATGTTCTCGATGGCGCGGGCGCGAATCAGCGCCTCCCAATGGGCGCGGCCGGTGGTTTCGGTAAATGCCGAGGGCACGGCGATGATGTCCACTTGTTTCATGGCGCGATACAGCTCGGGAAAACGCAAGTCGTAGCAGATCGATAGACCGAGCTTGCCGAAGGGCGTATCGACCACCACGATTTTGTCGCCCGCCTCGATGGTTTTGGATTCGTTAAATTTCTCCTGACCCATGTCCAGGCCGAACAGATGGATCTTGTCGTAGCGCGCGACGCATTTGCCCTTGTCATCGTAGAGCAATGAGGTGTTGCGAACTTTGTCAGGAACGCTGGCTTCGAGCGGAATCGAGCCGCCGATAATCCATATTTTGTAGCGTTTTGCCGCGCTACTCAAAAAATCTTGGATCGGGCCTTTGCCGGGTTTTTCGCGCGCGCCGACTTTGTCTGTGTCCTTGAGCCCCATCAAGGCCCAATGTTCCGGCAGGGCGGCAAGGCTTGCGCCATGAACGGCTGCCATTTCGATTAAGCGTTCGGCCTCCGCCATATTGCCTTCAACCGCCGGCCCGGAGGCCATTTGTAGGGCGGCGATGCGGACAATACCGCGGATCGGTTTGGCTTTGCCGAAGCCGGCGTCTTTGCTAGTCGGTTTTTTTGTCGTCATGGTTTACTCGTTATCTGCGAATGATTTTTTTCTCAGGTTGCGGTCGCGCAACTTTGGTTGCAATGGGATCGTCCCATTTGCCGGTCACTTTATACTCATAAGCAAAAATTTTGTCGAACGGATTCTGCAAAATTTTCTGCAAAATATAGGCGCCGACACCGACGATCGGCCCCCCGGCAAGGCCACCGGCAACGGCAATGGTCTCAGCCAAACTCGGAATCACTTTAACCTTTAGATTCTGCGTCTCTGTACGCACATCGGCCGAGCCTTGCATGATCACCCCGGCGGCAGAACCGCGCATGAAAAAATTCTCCGTCTTCATCTCGCCCAAGTCCATTTTCACTGTAGCGGAAATATCGTCAAAGGTGAATCCGTCGCTGAAAATATCGCGAAAATCCAGCGTGATCCGCTTTGGCAACGCTTGCAAGCTGATAAGCCCAAGCAATTTACCCACCCCGGGCTGGACTTTGAGAAACTGCCCCGACTTTGCGATGAGGGTGAAATTACCGCTCAAGGTTGGCGGGTCGAGGGCATAGGGATCACCGAGCCAGGAGACTTGACCGCTGATTTCCGCACTGCCGCGCTTCACCGTGCCGGGGTAGCCGACGTTGCCGAGGAACTGACCGAGGTCGCTTACCCGCAGATTGACGTTCAGCGCGGTCTGCGGCTGATCCAGCCAGCCTTGCCACACACCGTCCGCATTGAACACCCCGGCAGGGTTGGAAATTCGCGCGCGTTCAATACGCCAATCTTGTCCCTCTTGTTTGGCGAGCAGTTCCAAGCGCCCAAGTTTTCGCGTCCCAACCTGGAACGAATCAGCGGCGATGTCCATCGACGGCAAGCGCCCGGCGCTGCTCGTTGCCGGTCGGGCTTGATTAGGCGCAACGGGATTGGCGGCGGGTAAATGCAATTGGCTAAATCGCGCTGATACAAAGCCTGCGCCCTCGGGCTGCCAAAGCGCCGTACCGCGCACATCGTTACCATCGACGCTGATCAACCATTGCGTCTTCCCCTGTTCCGCTTTAATCTGAAAATCGACAAAGCGGCGATCGAACAAGGTCATATTCGCCGCGCTGATTTCAACGCCGCCGATACTGAATGCCGACGCTGCTTCGCCGCCACTCGGCCCGGCTGCGCCCATGCGTTTGTTCAGCGCGCGCCAGCCATCGGCGTCGAGGTTGTCGATGCCGCCACTGAACCACAATCCGGCGCGCGCAGGATCCGCTGCCGCGCGATTGAATGCGATTTCGCCCTGCGGGACATCGTGCTTGCCATAGCCGGTTTCGCGAAGCACAAGCTGTGCGTTCAGTTGGTTACCGAGCTTGACACGCCACCAGTCCTGGTTGGCGTCACGCTGCGAAATATCGACGCGAGACGGCCAGATATCGCTGGCGGATTTTGCCAGCGGCGCCGGCAGATTCGACGCCAGGCCGCGCAGATCCGACTCAATTTGTCCGGTGTATTTCTTACCGCGAACTTCAAACTTGCCGTTCCACGGGCTTGCGCCCGACAATGCGTCAACCCAAGGTTGCGGCCAAATCTGCTTAATCATTCGCGGCGTCGCGCTGCCGCGGGCGCGAATGTCCCAGCCATCCACGCCACGTCTCACGAGATGAATGTCGACCGGCTCGCCATACAACTTAGCTTGGGCATCAATGCCGATTTCGTTCTTGTTATCCTTGATTTTAATCGTCGTTTTCCAGTCCGCGGTCTTGGAAAATTCCTTTAAGATCGCCAATTGCAACCCTTTTTCCACCTTGGCGATTTCGATTGCGCCGCCCCCTACTATTGTCGTTGCGCCATCGGCGCTCGCGCTGATATCGAACTGAGCAGGTGTACCCAGCACGTTGGTCTTGGCGCTCGCCTTCAATTGCGGCGTTTTATCGCGAACAACGAGACTGCCAGTCCAAGCGGCATCGCTGGTGAGATATTTCATCGCGTCGGGATCGAAGTGTTGTTTCATGCCCGCCAGCGCCGCATCGCCGCTGCCATCGATGCGAATAGCGCCATCCTTTTCGTTGCTGATCTGCAGTGTGGTCGGTCCACCCAGAAAGATCCCCTTGGCGCCGATTTTGATGTCGGTCTGACCACGGTGAACTTCGACGATTCCGGACCAATCGCCGCTCCCGCTGAAATACTTCAGCACCGGATTGTTGTATTGCTTCAATAGCCCTTGTGCGCTGGCGGCGCCGTGGGCGTTGATGGTGAGTTTGAAATTCTTGTCGGTCGCGAAGCTTGCTTGCGCGGGGCCGCCCAAGGTTTCGCCGCGCAGTTGCTTGGCGTCGATACCGCGCTCGGTGAAAGCCAGGTGGCCGTTAATTTTTTCCAGTTCGGGAACGGCTTGGTGCGTGTCGGTGACCGTGGCGTTGAGGAATTCCCAGTCACCGAGAATGCGGGTTTCTTTCAAGCGCGCAAGCGGGATCGCGACCTGTAGATCGAGTTTACCGGCGCCGCTGCCGGCGAACCGATCAGTGGCATGATTAATAAATTCTTTGACGCGACTTTCAGCGATAAAACGCAAACCATCTTGCACGCTGGTGTCGGCCCGCAGTTCGAGGACCACGACCGGATCATGGTGCGCCAAATCGGCCACGCGAATGCGTGCTGCGTTGATCTTGCTTTGAAAGACCCGTCCGCTGCGGCCGATGACATCCATGGTGATGCCGCGAAATATCAGCTTGGCAGAAATGTTTTCGACGCTCGGCCAGTCCGGCACGTAACGCACCACGCCATCGTGGGCATCGGCGATGAATTCGAACACGCCGCCCTGGTCATTGATAAACGGAAAGTCGAACAGATTGCCCTTGAGTTGGAACGAACCGCTCTCGGATTTTCCGGCTATTAAAGAAGCCTTGAGCCAGTTGCGAACCTTATCGGGAACCACGCGCGGAACGTAGCGCCACAAACCGCGCGCATCGCCGCGCAGTAGTTTGCCGTTTAGATCGGTCCAGCCGGGTGTGCCGGCAACGGATTTGTACTGTCCCGCCACGGTCATTGCGGCGTCGGTATTGGCCAACGCCGCGCTATCGATCTTGAGATCCACACCATCTTTGGTCGTTTTCCAGGTGGCGCGACCGGTCACCGTATCGAACTTGAGATCCTCGACAAATATCGTCGGGGCCTTGACTATCAGCGCCTTGCTATCCAGCGCCAGCCCGCCACCGGCTTGGTTGGCGTCGATGCGGCCACTCATTCCCGAAAATCCGGGAACATCGTCATGTGGCGCGACGGCAAGGTCTAGGAACTGACCTTTTAATTGGTATTGCGTCAGCCGCGTATCCGTTCGGGTCCAGCCGATGACGAAGTTATTGAGTTGCCCGGAAGGCGCGAACTTGCGCAACTGCTCCTTGGTATCGGCGGGGAAGGGGACGCTACGCAAAACCACAAGTAGCCCCGTCAAATCGATTTGTTTGATGTTGATCTCGCCGCGCTCGGGACGCTGTGCAGCGCGCGGGTAAAAAATAACCTTTGCGTTTCCCGGCCGCCACGAATGTTGGGCGCCGCGAAGCTTAACGGCAAGATTGTCGGTAGTGACTTCAAATCCGGGTGCAAGGTCTTTAATTCCCACCTTGCCAGTCACTTCGGTTAACTCCAATGGCGCAACAGTCGAACTAAACTGCGCTTGAACATTTTTGAGATCAAGGACAGTGCTGGCGCCGATGTGTCCACGACCGTCGCCCGTAAACATCAGTTTAACGTCACCCGAACCCTGGCGCAGCTCGTCGGGGATGGGGATGAAATGGCGCAGCGTCGCCAGATCGACGTTCGGCAATTCGGCTTGAACGTTGCCGCGCCAGTTGCGCAACTGGCCGAATGTCGCCCCAAGCACGCTGCCACTGATGGCGATGGGATCGGCTATTGCGCTCGGCGGCCGCGCGGCCAAGCCGAAGTTATGTTGATTGCCGCGGTTCTCCAGTCGAAAACCGACTTCGGTCAACAACAACGCCTGGTCGCGGACCAGGGCATCTTGCCAGGAAACAATCCCATTGTTGATGACCACGTTGCGTTGCTGCAACAACCAGTCGGCGAGGCCGGTATCCTCCGTTGCATCGCCTTGCGGAAGTTCAATACCGGCAAGAAACAGTTTGCCGCTCCGATCGCGGCGCATCGCCAAAGTAGGCTGATCGATCTCCAAGCGGTAAAATTCAATCGAACCGTACAGCAATGACCACCACGACAACACGCCGTAGATGCGATCGAGCTTGACTGCCGGGTGATTGTTAGCGTCTAAGACAGTAAGCTTTTTGAATTCCAGGGAAGGGCGCAACCCTTCCCACGACCCTTGCACTGCCTCGATGGTGATCGGTGTAGCGGCGGTTTGTGAGATGAGCTCGGCGATCTTTTCGCGATACTCGCTGGCGTGGGGGACGTACCAGTAACGCAGCGCTAAGCCGACCGCCAACAGGCCTATGACGACTAAAATTGTTAAGGATAACGCAATGCGCCAAATCCAACGGCGACTCAAACCAGGGATTCTTTCGTGAGGAATTTTGTAAAATGATAACAGGTTATGTGCACCACACTTATAACGATCTCGCCGTGATTCGGACTACGTTTCTTTACTTTAATGGCTGATTTTCCGCCGATCGTCGAGCGCCTGCGTTTGCTCAGCCATTTCGCCCGCCGAATTATGGGCGACGATCCTGATCGTATTGACGCGCTTTTCGGCGCCTGGGATCGAGTATTTTTGCGCGCCGAAATGCAGGATTTCGTTCAACGGGAATTGGCGCCGCAGCCCGCCGACCTGACGGCGGTGCTGCGCCGCCTGCGCCAACGGGTTTGGTTGCGCGTGGCGGGCCGCGATTTGTCGGGACTGGGGAATCTGCAAGAAGTCATGGCCACCATGACCGACCTCGCGGAGGTGAGTATTGGGGCGGCGCAATCTCGAGCACATCAGGAGATGGTCGATCGCTACGGTTTTCCAATCGGGGCGGAAACAGGCTTGCCACAACAACTGATAGTCGTGGCAATGGGTAAGCTCGGTGGGGCAGAGCTGAATGTGTCGTCCGATGTCGATCTGATTTTTGTCTATCCGGAGGAGGGCGAAACTAACGGCGTGCGAGTGCTGAGCAACCACGAGTTCTTTACCTATGTCGGTAAACAAATCATCGCCGCACTGGCCGATGTCACCGCCGATGGATTCGTATTTCGTGTCGATATGCGTTTGCGGCCCTATGGCGAGAGCGGCGCATTGACCATCAGCTTTCCAGCGCTGGAAGCGTATTTCATTACCCAGGGTCGGCCGTGGGAGCGCTATGCCTGGATTAAGGCGCGACCCCTTACCGGGGTCGGCCATGATGAATTGGCCGCGCTCGTGAAACCTTTCGTATTTCGGCGTTATTTGGATTACGGCGCGGTGGCGCAGTTGCGCGAGCTGCATCGACAGATTCGTACCGAGGTGATGCGCCGCGACCGCCTAGACGATGTCAAACTCGGGCCCGGGGGTATTCGCGAAATTGAATTCCTCGCGCAAGTGTTTCAGCTTATTCGCGGCGGCCGCGAACCGCGTTTGCAAGGGCGTTCGACCCTCGCCACGCTCGCGCAACTAAGCGAACTCAAGCTCCTAACCCACGAAAATTGCACCGCCCTTAGCGCCAGCTATGTATTTTTGCGTAACCTGGAACACCGTTTGCAATATCTTGACGATGCCCAAACACAAACCTTGCCGGCGAATCCCGACGATCAAATGCGCATCGCGCATGCGTTAGGCCAAAGCCGCTACGATCAGGTCATAGCCCTACTGCAGCAACATCGCGACTGCGTGTCGCAGCAATTCGAAGCCATCTTTGCGATCGATCCGGCAGACGATAACGGGCAGGCGACGCTAGTGTGGCGCGGGGTATTCGGGGCGGCGGAATCGGCGGATAAGCTGCAGCGCATGGGCTTCGGCGATGGCGCTCAAATTCACGAGCGTCTTATGGCAACACGCCGTAGCAGCCGCTATCAACAGCTCCCGGAATCGAGCCGATCGCGCGTCGATGCCCTGGCGCCCGCGCTTCTGGAGATGTCCGGTGGCATGCCTCAACCGGATGCGACGCTCGTCCGAACCTTGGAATTGCTCGAGGCTGTCAGCCGCCGCGAAACTTATCTCGCGCTGCTGCTTGAAAACCGCAATGCGTTAACGAAACTATTGGAATTAGCCAGCGCCAGCGGATGGGCGGTGAAGTATTTGGCGCAACATCCGATTCTGCTCGATGAATTGCTCGACCATCGCGAACTGGGCGCGGCGCCTGATTGGTCGAGGTTGGCGGACGAGTTACGAAGGGAAATTCAGCAACACGATGGCGACACGGAGAAACAGTGGGAACTGTTGCGTCATTTCAAGCAAGCCCAGGTGTTCGCCTTAATCGCCCAAGATATCGCGGGGCAATTGTTACTGGAAACGCTTTCCGATCACCTCAGCGCTTTGGCCGATTGTATATTGGACATCGCGCTCGGGGCGGCGTGGCGTGGACTGAAAGCCAAGCATTGCGAAGTACCGCAGTTCGGTATTATCAGTTATGGTAAGTTGGGCGGTAAGGAACTCGGCTATGGCTCGGATCTCGACATTATCTTTTTATATGATGACACCCATGCCGAGGCGCCGGAAAATTATGCACGTCTGGCGCAGCGACTGAATTCCTGGCTGACGACATATACCGCGTCTGGCGTGTTGTACGAAACGGATTTGCGCTTGCGGCCAGACGGCGCCAGCGGCTTGCTAGTGAGCAGCGTGCAGGCGTTTGCCGAATATCAGACAACCCACGCCTGGTTGTGGGAACACCAAGCGCTTACCCGCGCCCGCTTCTGTGCCGGCGATGTTCGAATTGGCGCGGCATTCGAAACCATTCGCGTTGAAGTATTGCGGCGCGAACGTGAACTTCCGCCGTTGCGGCAGGCGGTCATCGCCATGCGCGACAAGATGCGCCAAGGCCACCCGATTCCAGTTGAGCTATTCGATATCAAGCACGGCGACGGCGGCCTGATTGATATTGAGTTTATGGTGCAATATCTAGTGCTGGGTTACACCCATCACCACGCGGAATTGATTGCTAATGTCGGCAACATCGCATTGCTCGCGCGTTGTGGGTCGCTCGGGATTATCGAGCCAGAACTGGCGCGCCAAGTTGCTGACGCCTATCGAGAGTTACGCCGCTTGCAACATCGCGCCTGGTTAGACGAGCAAAGCGAGGCTCGCGTGGCGCCTGAACGTGTCGTTTCCTATGTCGAGCCGGTCAGGCAATTGTGGCGCCGGCTGTTAGGCAATCCTGCGTTGAAAGTGGGCTTGGGCTTATAATGCTGGAAATTTAGTCAAGCGAAAAACCAATCGATGAGAAACTTATTTGTGTTTGTTTTCCTGGTGGGGCCGGCCTGCCACTCGGCGTTAGCGTACGACACCGGTTCAATGACGTGCGAGGAGATCGGTCAGTATGCGGCCGCTGTGATGAGTAGTCGCGAAAAAGGTGAAACTAAGGACGAAGCGATAGCGGCCGTAACAGGCCAACCACAATGGCCGGGCGAAGTCGAGAAGAGCAATCTCGATGCCATTGTAAAAATGATCCACGGTCGCGTTGGCGATCAACTAGCGGACGCGAAAGCGGCATACAGCGTCATCAAACGCGATTGCGACATTGGTCAGCGGCGCCGCCAATAATTGCGGCGCCTAAAACGGAGGCAGCGATGAGAGGTAATCCGGTCAAGACGAAACTTGCTAGGGGCGAGCACGCATTTGGCTCAATGTTTTTCGAATTTTTCTCGCCGGGCGTGCCGCAAATCGCGAAGAACGCCGGCGCGGAATTCATCTTGTTCGATATGGAACATGCCGGCACCGATATCGGCTTGATGAAACAAATGTTCGCTCTGTGTCGCGGGCTGGACTTGGCGCCGATGGTGCGGGTGCCAACCACCCAATATCACTTCATCGCACGCATGCTTGACTTGGGCGCCATGGGCATCATGGTGCCGATGGTGGAAAGCAAAGACCAGGCGGAAATGATTGTCTCCTGCACCCGTTATCCGCCGTTAGGTTACCGCGGCGCGGCCTTCGGCGTGGCGCAGGACGATTACCAAGGGGGCGACGTGAAGGAAAAGATTGCGGCGATCCACGAACGAACCTTCGTCATTTGCCAGATCGAGACCGCAAAAGGTTTGAAGAATGTCGACGCCATCGCCAAGGTCGAGGGCGTGGATTGCTTGTGGCTCGGTCACTTCGATCTGACTAATTTCATGGGCATTCCGGCTGAATTTACGCATCCGAAATACCTCGCGGCGGTAAAGAAAATTATCGCTAGCGCGCGCAAATACAAGCGCGCGGCCGGCTTCATGGCGGCGGACGGAAAATGGGCTCGCGAATATGTCGAGCACGGCTTCAATATTATCGCGACGGGCCTGGACAGCGGCTTGTTGCAGAACGCCATGGCGAAGCTGATCGGCGGCATGCGCGAGCAAGTCGCGGCCGGCAAGAAATCGGCGAAGAAAGGTAACTGAGAATGGCCAATCAGAAATTTCGCGTCGGCATCACGCGCGATGCGTTGCGCGACGACGGCAAGACGGTATTCGATGCGGCAGCGCTGCGGGTGCTCGATGACCCGTTGATCGAATGGGAGTTCATTCCTGAGAACGTCAAGGAATTAACTGCCGCGCACGCGGCCACTTACGACGCGTTGTGCGTTCTGTCGCAGCGCACCACGGCTGCGACCTTGGCGGGTCCGAATCGGCGTTTGAAAATTATTGCGCGCCTCGGGGTCGGTTACGACAACGTCGATGTGCCGGCTTGTACCGCCAATGGCGTGATCTTGGCGATCACGCCCGATGGTGTGCGACGCCCGGTTGCGACCAGCATTCTGACTTTTATATTAGCGTTGTCGCATAAATTATTTTTGAAAGACCGCATCACCCGCGCCGGTCGGTGGAGCGAAACCAAGTTTCACATGGGCGAGGGTTTGGTTGGCAAGACCGTCGGTTCCATCGGCATGGGCAATATCGGCAGCGAATTGTTTCGCTTGCTGGCGCCGCTGAACATGCATCTGATCGCTTGCGATCCCGCCAAGACCCAAGCCGACGCCGACATGCTCGGTGTAAAGTTAGTCGATATGGATACGCTGTTGCGCGAAGCAGATTTCGTCTGCGTGAACTGCTTCTTGAGTGAACAAACCCGCGGTTTGATCGGTGAACGTGAATTGAGTCTAATGAAGCGAAGCGCCTACTTAATCAACACGGCGCGCGGCCCGATCGTCAACGAGGCCGCGCTCTACAAGGCGCTGAGCGACAAGCGCATCGCCGGCGCGGCGTTGGATGTGTTTGAACAGGAACCGGCCGCCGCCGAGAATCCGCTGTTCAAACTCGACAATATTATCGTCGCGCCCCATTCCATTTGCTGGACCGATGAATGCTTTCGTGGCAACGCCGAAGGCGCGTTCCGCGCGGCCGTCGCCGTAGCCAAGGGCGAGCCGCCGAAGTATGTGGTGAACACCGCGGTGTTACAGCATCCGGACGTTACCGCCCGCCTGAAAAGCTAGCCTCGGGTGATTCATATTCATCTCGATCCCGTCGGCGGCGTCGCGGGAGACATGTTCATTGCGGCGATGCTACACGCGTTTCCCCAGTTGGAAGCACCCATGATTGCCGCGATCCGCGCCGCCGGATTGCCGAATGACGTCACGGTGCAGATTCAACCCTTCCAAGATTTTGCCCTCACTGGGCTACGCTTTTTAGTCGATGAACCGCCGCCTGCGGCGGACCGATCCGTCAGCCACGAGCATCGCGCCTTCGCCGACATATTGGCCGCATTAATGTCAAGCGCGCTCAAGGGCAATGTGCGTGATCGTGCGATCGACATGTTTACGCGGCTGGCGCAAGTGGAAGGACAGATCCACGGCGTAGCCACCCAGGACGTGAGTTTTCATGAACTAGGCGGGTGGGATTCCATCGCCGATATGGTCGGCGCGGCATTTTTAATCGAGTCCTGTGGCGCCGCCTCGTGGTCCATCGGCTCGTTGCCGAAGGGCTCGGGAATGGTGAAGACCGCCCACGGCCCGTTACCCGTGCCCAGTCCCGCGACAGCACGCTTGCTTGAGGGATTTGCCTGGCACGACGACGGTCGTCCGGGGGAGCGCGTTACGCCGACCGGGGCGGCGATCGTGCGCCATTTGAATTGCGCCGCTGCATTGCCGCCGGGTGGCCAGCGCTTGAGCGCATCCGGTTACGGTTTCGGTACGCGGCGCTTTATGGGCATGAGTAACACTCTGCGCGTGATGGTATTCGACGACCGGCAGATTTCCGCTGTGGCGCGCGAAGAAATCGCGGTTGTGGGGTTTGAAGTGGATGATCAAACGGCGGAAGATATTGCCCTCGCGATTGGTCATTTACGCGAAATGGAGGGGGTGCTGGACGTGTTGCAAATACCCGCCTATGGCAAGAAAGGTCGACTCATGACGCATCTTCAATTACTCTGCGCGCCGTCGGTGCTGGAGGCCGTGCTGGCGGCTTGTTTCAGTCAGACCGGCACCTTGGGCATTCGTTACCACATCGCGCAGCGCGCGATTTTGCCGCGCGAAGAGATTACCGTCTCGGTCGATGATGTGGCGATGCGCGTTAAAGTGGCGCGACGACCCGGCCGCGACTTCACCGCGAAGCTGGAATCCGACGATCTGCGGAATTCACGCGCCGCGACGCGGGCGCAACGGGAACGCATACGTCACGACGCCCAGCGTCTGGCGTTGGCTAAAAAGGCAATTGAAAAATGAACGAATTCACCTTGGACCACGAGCGCGAAGCGCGCCTCGGATTTGACGAAGCGATTTTCTGCGACGGCAAACACGTCGCGCAGATCGAGGCGATCCTCGGCCAGGCGCCGCAGCACCGTGAGCGGTTCTTGCTGACGCGCTTGTCGCCGGAAAAATGGGCCTCGCTTGCGGCTGATGTTCGTCAGCACATCGACTACGATCCGATCTCCCAGACGGGAATTTTCGGCGCCTCCAAACCATTTGAGCGGCCCACGCAAATCGCGCTATTGACCGCAGGGACATCGGACATTCCCGTTTCCCGCGAGGTGAGCCGCACGCTGAATTATTATGGCATCGCCGCGACCGAGTTCAACGATATCGGCGTTGCAGGTTTATGGCGGCTAACCGAGAAACTCGACGCCATCCGCCGCCATGTGGTGACTATTGTCGTCGCCGGTATGGATGCGGCGCTGGTGAGTGTCATGGGTGGACTGACCCGCGGTGTGGTCATTGCCGTGCCCACGTCGGTCGGTTACGGCGTCGCGCGTGGCGGCGAGACGGCGCTGCATGCGGCGCTGGTCAGCTGCGCGCCCGGCGTGGTGGTTGTCAATATCGACAACGGTTTCGGCGCCGCGTGTGCGGCGTTGCGAATGTTAAATAGCTATCCGAAATAACATCGCGCCATAGCCCACGAGGCTATTGCCGATTGGCGACGCATGTTTGAAACGCCGCATGGCCTTATAGCCTTAGGCCACCTCGGGCCAGATCCTGGATGCCGCCTTTGGCCCACGGCCAGCGGTTTATTGCGTTAGCTTCGAGCGTTCCAGCCACCAGCTTTCGAATTCGTTGAGGGGTTTAGGCTTGCTCAGGCAATAGCCTTGGGCCACGTCGCAGTTTAGCTCCTTCAATACCATCATCGTTTCGTCGTCTTCGACACCTTCGGCCACCACGCGCAATTGCAAATTGTGCGCCAGATCGATAATGGTGCGCACGATTCGTTCGTCTTGACTGTCCTTGAGCATTTGCTTTACGAAAACTTGGTCGATCTTGAGTTCATCCAGCGGCAGCCGTTTCAAGTACGCGAGGGATGAATAGCCGGTACCGAAATCGTCGATGGAGATTTCGACGCCGACTTCTTTCAGTCGCGTCAGAACGACGTGGACTTTGCCCACTTCGCTAATCATTGATCCTTCGGTAATCTCCAACACCAGTTTGTTGGCGGGGACACCCCAAGTGCGTAGCGCCTGATCGGTAAACTCCACAAACTCCGGCGACACCAGATCTTGCGCCGCCAGGTTTACGCTGAGGGTGATATCGATACCGCGCGTGCGCATTTCCGCGCTGTGACGCAGCGCGGTGTTCATAACCCACTGGGTAAGTTCGGTCATCATGCCGAACCTTTCAGCGACATCGACGACGATGTTGGGCGGCACAAACTCGCCGCGCCGATTGCGCCAACGCAGCAAGGCTTCCGCACCGTGTACGCTACCGGATTTCAGCGAAAGTTGCGGCTGGTAATACAGCATTAATTCGTTCTCGCGCAGCGCCAGGCGCAGTTCCGATTCCATGGTGCGTTGCTGGCGCTCATTTTGATCCAACTGCGCGCGGTAAATGATATAGGCGTCGGGTGAACTTCTTGCCGCGCCGCATGCGGTTTCCGCGAAACGCATCAGGGTATGGCTTTGGCTGCCATGCTCGGGGAACAGCGCAATGCCAAGCGACGCTTGCACGGCAATTTCCGTGGTTTTCAGCTGAATAGGCAGGTGCAACGTACCGAGCAATTTATTTGCCGCAAGCATTACCTGGCCTTCGCTGCGCAAATTCGGCAGCACGATGCCTATTTCTTGTCGACCGAGGCGCGCCATGAAGTCCGCCGCCCGCAACGCGGGTTTTAGTCGCCCTGCCACTTCGACCATGTATTCGTCGACTGTCGGATAGCCCGGGTAACCGAGCAGCCGATGGGAGGGAGCGGTTTCCAAAATCAGCAACGCGAGGATCTCCTTGCTTCCGGGGACACTTTCGGCAATACGCTGGTCGAGGATTTCAAGAAACAATTCCGGCCCAGGCAACTGCGTGCCCGCATCGTAGAAAAGTTGCTGTCGATATTGCTCCTGCTCGCCGTGGAGCATTGCGGCAGTGCTCAATCCCAATTCCAGGATGACGAATTTTCGTACTGCGCCATAGGCCTCGGTTCGCCGCTCGAATTGGATGCGCGCAAGCTCCGCGACGACGATGCGCAGGTAGTGTTCGTGCGCGATGGCGGGCCACTCCGGCGGCATGCCGAAATATTGCATGTCAAGCCAAATCTGTAGACGGTTGCAGACCGCTTCAAAGGTTGTTTGTCCACCCGCAAGCGAACGAAACTGTGCCTTGAGCGTGGGCCCAATCAGGGCGCGGCGTTCAGGACCCTCGATCAACTGGCCCAGTTCGGCGTCGATAAAATCATCGAGTGGCTGCCAAGCCTCGGCGGGGGCTGCGCCGAGCGCTTGATCGAGACGTACCAGTTCGGCGAAATCAGTAGCGTCAATGCCTACGCGGTCAATGCCTCGTCGCACCCGATCTTCGGTTAACTTTTGATGCAGCGATGCCATTTATAACGTCATCCGTTGTTATCGATTTACCGGCGCTTACCTAAATTCCATCCGCAAAGTCGGCTACCGCTAATTGCTTTCTTCTTGTTCCAGCAGCGTCGGAGATTCGGTTGGTGCGCCTTCGAGCTCGACACGCTCTATTTGTAAAAAACGATCAGAAATCTTACGGCTACTGACGTGGATTTCCGTCACGTCTTGATTGGCCTGACGGATGTGATCGGCGAGTTTTTTCATGCGCTCATCGAAGCGGAGAAAATCTTTACCGAGTTTACCCAACTCATCTTTAATGATATGAATTTGTTGGCGGGTTTCAACGTCCTTCATCACGGCGCGCGCGGTATTGAGCACCGCCATCAACGTCGTCGGCGAGACGATCCAGACGCGCCGCTGCATGGCGTAGTCCACCACTTCCGGGTGATAGGCGTGAATCTCCGCGAATACCGCTTCCGCCGGCACGAACATCACCGCACCATCGGAGGTTTCGCCGGGAAGAATATACTTCGAGCCGATGGCATCGACGTGATTTTTGATGTCATTCTTGAATTGACGTTCCACGATTGTCCGTTCCGCGGTCGTGATGCCGGTGGTGAACATGCGATGATAATTTTCCAGCGGAAACTTGGCGTCGACGGCGACGGTACCGGTCGGCGCCGGTAAGAAAATCGCGCAATCTACCCGCAAGCCGTTCGACAGGGTGTGTTGTATGGCGTAGGTTTGGTTCGGCAAAATGTTGCTGACTAAGGCTTCAAGTTGCACTTCCCCGAACGCACCGCGGGAACGTTTATCGCCGAGCAACTCCTGCAAACTGACGACGTTCGTCGTCAGACCGTCGATTTTCTTCTGCGCTTCGTCGATGGTTGCCAGCCGCGTCATGACGTTGGTAAACGTCTCGTTGGTTTTCTTGAAGCCTTCTTCCAGGCGCTCGTGAACTTTGCCGCTGATTTGATCGAGGCGCTCATCGACCTTGACGCTGAGCGCCTCCACCCGTGCTGACAGTTGCAGGGTCACGGCAGCCAGGGTGGTTTGTAACATCGCTTGCCCAGCGCGCGCTTGTTCGGCCAATTTTTCCAAAGTTTGTCCGAGCATCTCGGTACGCAACAGGTCTTGCTTTTGCTGCAGAACGTTGCTCAATTGGCCGAGCTGTCGCACCAACTCTTCACGATTGGCGGCAAGGGATTCCGACTGCGCCAATTTTAGGCTATGGATTGTCTCACGTGCCGCATCTAATTCTTGCCGGATCGTGGACCTCAGACGCTCGGTGTTTTCAGTTTGACTACCCAGCAGGCGATCGCTTTGCTTGCCGAGGCTATCGTGCAGATCGGACAACACGGCGCGATGGTGATTTTCGACCTGTTCGTCGAGCCGTTGCGGCAACTCGCGGCGCAGGCGCACCTGCGCGATCGCGCCCCAGATAATGGCGACGATAATGATCAGCAGCAACGCTAATAGAATGTATGCGAGTACCGGCAAATCTAGCATGTGGCTAGTATATCGTAGCCGAGTATTTTCGCGCAGGACGGTTGTGTTAGCATCCAAATAATTACGTATCCAATACGCATTTGAATCAGCTCGCATTAAAAATCGATGTCGATACCCTTCGCGGTACATTGGAGGGCGTACCTCGCTTACTGGAATTGCTGCGCAAGCACCGCGCTAACGCGACCTTCTTGTTCAGCCTTGGCCCCGATCACACCGGGCGCGCCATCAAACGGGTATTTCGTCCTGGGTTTCTCAACAAAGTAGCACGCACGTCCGTGCTCGATCACTATGGTTTGAAGACCTTGTGCTACGGCACCTTGTTGCCCGGTCCCCATATCGGCAAACGCTGCGGCGCGATCATGCGCCAAGTTCGAGATGCCGGTTTCGAAGTGGGGATTCATACTTACGATCACATTAAATGGCAAGACAACGTGATCAATCGCGATGCGGCTTGGACGGCGCGCGAAATGGCGCGCGCGGCAGCGGCGTTTCGCGTGGTGTTCGGCGCGGATGCCAAGACCCATGGCGCGGCCGGCTGGCAGATGAATATCCACGCGCTTCGCCTGACGCAGCGCATGGGCTTTGACTATTGCTCCGACTGCCGTGGCGAAACGCCGTTTCTTCCCGTTTATCGCGGGGAGTTAATCGACTGTCCACAGCTTCCGACAACCTTGCCAACGCTGGATGAATTGATCGGCCTAAATGGCGTGAACGACGCGAATGTCGCTACCACATTGTTGGCGCTGACAGAGCGTTTCCCGGCGACGGGACACGTCTACACCCTACACGCCGAGCTCGAGGGCATGAAGCTCGCCCCCGTGTTCGACAAGCTCCTCGCAGGGTGGAAATCCCAGGGCTATCGGCTGGTCGCCATGCGCGACCTCGTGGATTCCACGGATGCCGCGCACCTTCCGCTGCATTCGGTCCACGATGGGTCGGTTCCGGGTCGGTCTGGCACTCTGGCCTGCCAGGGCGAGGCATTCCTGCCGGGCTGATGCGATACGATTCGCCCATGACGAAAATCGACGCGAGCTCG
>JANMJR010000308.1:0-1881 GCA_031371465.1 Pseudomonadota bacterium | reverse complement strand
TAGTCGCGGATATAGCTATCTGGATCATGCTCCTGCGGCAGAAACAGAAAACCGACTTCCTTGCCGTCGCTCAAGTGCGGCAAGCTGATTTCCAGCGCCCGCCAGGCGGCGCGGCGGCCCGCAGCATCGCCGTCGAAACAGAAAATGATATGGTCCGACAATCGCGACAGGCGCTGAATGTGGGCCGCCGAGGTGGCCGTACCAAGGGTTGCTACGGCGTATTCCACACCATATTGCGCTAGCGCCACGACGTCCATATAACCCTCCACCACGATGACCTTGCCCAAGGCGCGAATCGATTTCATCGCCTGGGTCAGGCCGTATAGCTCGCGGCCCTTCTCGAATACCGGCGTTTCCGGCGAGTTCAGATATTTTGGCTCGCCTTCGTCGAGCACCCGGCCGCCAAAGCCGATCACTTCGTTGCGTTGATTCCAAATCGGAAACATCACGCGATCACGGAAGCGGTCGTAGCGTTTGCCGCGGTCGCCGTCGATCACCAAGCCGGCGGTGACCAAGGTTTTGGCGCAATATTCCGGAAAAACCGCGGCGAGATTTTGCCAGCCGTCCGGCGCGTAGCCGATGCCGAAACGCGCGGCGATTTGGCCCGACAGACCACGGCGCTTAAGGTACTCAATGGCCTTCGGCGAATCCTTCAGTTGGGCGCGATAGTACTTCAGCGCTTCGCTCAAAATAGCGGACAGGTCAACGCTGTCTTTGCGTCGCGCTTCGGCTTCTTTGTTTTCGACTTGGGGAACCTGAAGCCCGGCACTCTGCGCCAATTGCTGGACCGCATCGATGAACGGCAGGCCGTTGTATTCGATCAAAAAGCCGAGCGCCGTGCCGTGGGCGCCGCAACCAAAACAATGGTAAAACTGCTTCGTCTGACTGACGGAAAACGAGGGAGTTTTTTCGTTATGGAACGGACAGCAAGCGACGAAATTGGCGCCGGATTTCTTCAGATGAACGTGGCTGTCGATCACGTCCACAATATCGACGCGACCAAGCAAGGTTTGAATGAAATCCGCAGGAATCATCGCTGCATTATAAAGACAAGGAACCGGGAGCGGACGACCAATGAATAACTTTTGGGCCACGCGCGATTCAGATAAACCGATGCCCTAGGAGCCTTATGGTTACTAGCTTGCAGACTATGCCAGGCCACAAGCCAAGCAGGACGCGGCGTTGGCCCTAGGCCAGTGGCTAGCCCAGGGCTACCCCGTCAGGGCGGTGCGTTTTAGGCGGTCAACTTAGCTTTGACGAGGCCGGACACCTTGCCCATATCGGCGCGGCCAGCGAGTTTGGACTTAAGTTCGGCCATCACTTTCGCCATGTCTTTGATGCCGGCGGCACCGCTGCCGGCGATGGCGGCGAGGATCGCCGCCTCGATGTCCGTATCGCTTAACGCTTGCGGCATGTAGGCTTGGTAAATGGCGAGTTCGGCTTGCTCTTTGTCGGCGAGATCTTGGCGATTAGCGGCTTGATACTGGGCGATGGAATCGCGCCGCTGCTTAATCAATTTTTCCGTCACGGCAATAACATCGGCATCAGTGAGCACTATGCGCTCATCGACCTCGCGCTGCTTCAGCGCCGCCAGCAGCATGCGGATGGCCGACAGCCGTTCGCTGTCCTTGGCACGCATAGCGGCCTTCATGTCTTCGGTGATTTGGTCTTTGAGGGACACGGCAGAGCAGGCAGAAAAATGTCAGCGGGAGATGGGCGGAGCGGCAAAATCCGCATCACGCCTACTCCCACCACACATCAATACATTTTTGGCGGCAACATCTGGCTGCGCAGGCGCTTGTAGCGGCGCTTCACGGCGGCAGCGAGTTTGCGTTTACGTTCGGTGGTGGGCTTTTCGTAGAATTCGCGGGCGCGAAGTTC
>JANMJR010000297.1:0-3955 GCA_031371465.1 Pseudomonadota bacterium | reverse complement strand
GCCGACGAAGATAATGAATTCGCGCTGTTCCGCGATGCCGTTGCCGATGTCCAACCGGCGCCCGCGCCGAACCGGGCGATGCTTGCAAAGCCGCGCCCCAAGCCGTTCCCCAGCCAGTTGCGGCGCGACGATCGCGAAGTGCTGAAGGAAGCGCTGAGCGATCCGTTGCCCGGCAGCGAGGATTTCGAGACCTCGGAATCCTCGGTATTCATCCGCCCCGGCCTGCCGAAAAATGTCGCGCGGCGGCTGCGCAACGGCTTCTGGTCGGTGCGTTATGAGTTGGATTTGCACGGCCGCACCACCGACGAAGCGCGCAGCGAATTGGTGGAATTCATTCACCGCGCGCGAAACAACGGCGAGCGCTGCGTGCGCATCATCCATGGCAAGGGTTTGCGTTCCCAGACCGGTGAACCGGTGTTGAAGCAGAAGGTGCGCCATTGGCTGATGCAAAAAGACGAAATTCTCGCCTTCGTCGAAGCCTCTGCGGCAAACGGCGGCAGTGGCGCGGTGATCGTATTGCTAAAATCGAACGTCAAACCTAGCCTCGAAATCGATGACTGAATCCGGGGCAGATTTTCGCTGGCCGTTTTGGTTACTGCTGGGACTATTCACGCTGATCTGGTTTGGCAGCCTGGACTATCGCCATTTAGTAAAACCGGACGAAGGCCGTTACGCCGAGATCTCCCGGGAAATGGCGAACACCGGCGACTGGATCACGCCGCGCTTGAACGGCATCAAATATTTTGAAAAACCGCCGTTACAATACTGGGCCACCGCCCTCGCCTATCAAGCGTTTGGCGTGAATGAATGGACTGCGCGGCTGTGGACCGCAGTCAGCGGGTTTCTCGGCATCCTGGTCGTTTGGTTCGCCGGTTCGCGTTTATTCGGATCGCACGCCGGGCAACTTGGCGCATTATTTTTGGCCAGCAATCTGTACTACGTCGCCCTCGGCCACATCAATACCCTCGACATGGGTTTAACGTTTTTCCTTACCCTGTCCGTCGCCGCGTTCCTGTTGGCGCAGCGCGAAACCGCGGGCGCAGCGCAGGAACGCAAATGGATGCTGATCGCTTGGAGCGCAGCGGCGGGCGCGGTCCTGAGCAAGGGCCTCCTCGGAATGGTGATTCCTTCGACAACGCTGGTCATTTACAGCTTACTGAATCGCGACTTTACGCCCTGGCGCCGGCTACACGTATTGCCCGGCTTATTGCTATTTCTAAGCATCGCCGCGCCATGGTTCATCGCTGTCACGTTGCGCAATCCGGAGTTTCCAAACTTCTTTTTCATTCACGAACATTTTCAGCGCTACACCTCCACCGTCCATCGGCGCGACGCGGCGCCTTGGTATTTCCTCCCGATTCTTGCAATCGGGCTGATTCCCTGGATTCCCCTGGGGTTACACGGCATTTTCAGCGCTTGGCGCACGCCCGCGACAAAGGAATTTTCAGCGCAGCGCTTTCTTGTGGTGTGGTGCGGATTTGTGCTGCTATTTTTTAGCCTATCAGGGTCGAAGCTGCCGGCCTACCTGCTGCCGCTGTTCCCGGCGCTGGCCCTATTGCTCGGCCCGTACCTCAGCGCGGTCAGAGCACCGATCCTGCTCGCGACCATCAGCCTTGCAATCGCCATCAGCCTACTCGGCCTCATCGCCCTGCCCTTCGCTTTGGATGCGCGCAGCGAATCGCCGACACTCGGGCTCTATCGCAACTATGCGCAATGGCTCAACGTCGCTTTCGGCGCGCTCGGGCTGGTCGGCCTAGTGGCGTTTTTCAAGGCGAAGCAAGCACAGATGTTGACGGCCTTGGGGCTACTCGGCGCCGCAGGATTTCTCGCCACCATGGTCGGCCTTTTGGGACACGAATCCCTCGCCCGCTCGAACTCTTCCGCCTACCTCGCGGAACAGATCAAGCCGATGTTGCGCGCCGATATTCCGCTGTATAGCGTCAAGACCTACGATCAGACGCTACCTTTTTATCTGAATCGCACCATGACGTTGGTGGAATACCAAGACGAATTCGAATTCGGCCAACAACAGCAACCGGAAAAATCTATTCCGACGCTGGCTGAATTCGAAGCCAAATGGCGCAGCGGGGCGCCAGCGCTAGCGTTGCTGGAACCGGGTCAATATGCGGCGTTTATCACTGCGGGATTGCCGATGCGCCTGATTACCCAAGATACCCGCCGTGTTATTATCGCCACGCCGTAGCAGCCTGTCCAAATCATGAACGCAATCAGCTTCTCTTTAATCCTCACCGGCGTGTTGCTCAACGCGGCGGCGCAGTTGCTGCTTAAGGCCGGCGCCAACGCCGTCGGGCAGTTTGCCTTCGAGCGTGGAAATATTCTGCCGGTCGGCTGGCAACTCGCCACGGAGCCACACATCTTCGGTGGCTTGGTTTGCTATGGCGTCAGCGTCGTGGTGTGGATCTTGGCCTTATCGCGCGTTGAGGTGAGCATCGCCTATCCCATGCTATCCATTGGTTACGTCGTCAATGCCCTGGCTGCTTGGTATTTGTTTGGCGAAGCGATAACGCCGCTGCGTTTGCTCGGTATCGGCATCATCATCCTTGGCGTTTTCGTTGTCGCGCGCTCTTGAGCATGCCTGACTTTTTGCCATTCGCGCGCCCCACCATCGACGAAGCGATGATCGAAGGAGTCGCTGCTACGCTGCGCTCCTTGTGGATCGCCACCGGGCCGGAGGTGCGCACATTCGAAAAACAACTATCGGATTACGTCGGCGGTCGTGCGGTGATTTCTCTGACGTCCGCAACTGCCGCACTGGAAGTGGCGTTGCAGTTAATCGGCGCGGGACCCGGCGACGAAATTATCACGCCGGCGCAGAATTTTTTTGCGGCGGCGAACATGATTGAAAAAGTCGGCGCGACGACGGTATTCGTCGACGTCGAATTAGAGACTCGCAACATCGATCTCGCCGCCGCAGAAGCCGCCATTACACCGCGTACCAAGGCCTTGCTGCCGACGGATTTCAACGCCCCGCTGAACGCCACGGCCCTCAGTGCGCTAGCCAAACGCCATGGTCTACGGGTGATTCAAGATGCCGCGCTGGCCATTGGCTCGCGCTGCGGCGATCAGCCCGTCGGCAGTCAAGGCGATTTAGTCGCGTTTAGTTTTCATCCTAACAAAAACATGACCACCATCGAAGGCGGGGCCCTGGTCGTAAATAATGCCGACGAGGCCGCACGTGCGTTGCAGTTGCGCTTTCATGGCATCCGCCGCAACCCGGACGGCACGCGCGATGTCGATGTGGCCGGCGGAAAATTCAACCTGAGCGACGTCAGCGCGCGGCTCGGCATCGCGCAACTGGCACAGCTCGATACCTGGTGCGCCGAACGGCGCGATCTCGCCGCCCATTACTTCCACTGTTTATCTGACGATTCGATGTTAAACGACGACATGCTGCCACCGCGCGACAACCTCGGTCACAGTTGGAATATGTTCACGCTGCTGCTACCGCTGCGCCAGATGAAAATTTCCCGCGCTGAATTCATCGCCTCGATGCACGCCGCCGGAATCGGCATCGGCGTATCTTACGAGGCCGTACATCTGACCCGCCTTTTCCGCCGCAAAGGTTATACAGAAGGCATGTTTCCCGTGAGCGAACGCATCGCCTGGGAAACCATCAGCTTGCCGCTGTTTCCCGCCATGACGCGGGTCGATGTCGAGCGTACTTGCGCGACCTTGCGCAAACTCATGCGCGCGGATGGGATATAAAAATGATCGCGCCCCAAGTGTCCGTGATTATCCCGGTGTACAACGAAGAAGCGGGCCTTGCCGACCTGTTTCAGCGGCTCTATTCCGCGCTCGATGCGCTCAAGCGCAGCTACGAAATCATTTTCATTAACGACGGCAGCCACGACCGTTCCGCCGCGATGTTGCGCGAGCAGTTCGAGCGCCGGCCCGATGTCACGCGCGTGATTCTGCTCAATGGGAACTTCGGCCA
>JANMJR010000433.1:0-2417 GCA_031371465.1 Pseudomonadota bacterium | reverse complement strand
GCCCAATATCCGCGCACCTTACACCGCATCACTGTCAAACAATGGGCAGAATGAATTCCAATATTTTTCAGAGCGTATCCGAGCTGGTTGCGGCGATTCCGAGCGGCGCCAAGCTCGCCATTCCGAAAGAGGTGAGCGGTGCGGCCATGGCCGCGACCCGGGAGCTGCTGCGGCGTGGCGTGCGCGATTTGCATTTGGTTTGCGTACCGATTGGCGGATTGCAAGCGGATCTGTTGATCGGCGCGGGTTGTGTCGCGACGCTCGAAACGTCGGCGGTGTCGCTTGGTGAATTCGGTCCCGCGCCACGCTTTACCGACGCCGTGCGCTCCGGAAAAATCAAGCTGCTCGATTCCACCTGTCCGGCGATTTACGCGGGCCTACAAGCGGCGGAAAAGGGGCTGCCGTTCATGCCGCTGCGCGGTATCATCGGTAGCGACCTGTTGCCGCGCCGCGCCGATTGGCGCGTGATCGAGAATCCGTTTCAGCCGCGCGACATGATTGTGGCGCTCGCGGCGATACAGCCCGATGTTGCATTATTTCACGCGCGCTGTGCTGATCGCTCGGGTAACGTATTCATCGGCCGCGAGAGAGAGCTAATGACGATCGCACACGCGTCGCGCGCGACCTTAGTGACAGTCGAAGAAATTGTTGAGCACAACTTGCTTGACGACGTGGCCACGGCGAGCGGCACTATCCCGGCGCTTTATATCGCCGGGATTGCTCAGGCAGCGCGAGGCGCCGCGCCTTATGGATTTCACGATCGATACGCGGATGATGATGCGTTGTTTGCGCGCTACGCGGCGCAGGCCGGCGCCCAAGCCGGATTCGAACGCTTTGTGGGCGAATGGCTTGGCGAATCGCCGCCGCAACTCGCCGCCGTATGAGCGCGCCGGCGAGGGCAACGACATTTACCGATACGGAGTTGCTCATCTGCGTCATCGCCGAATTGTTGCGTGGCGTACGTCACGTTGCCGTCGGCGCTGCGTCTCCCATCCCAGGCTCTGCGGCGCTGTTGGCGCGGGCGCAATCGAGCGGCGCGACCCGGGTGAGCATTTTGGGATCGTCGCGTCACAACGCTTTCACCGATGGCGGCGTGGAGTTATTCGATCTGGCGGCCCAGGGACGCATTGATGCGTTTTTCCTCGGCGGCGGACAAATCGACGGCCAAGGAAACATTAACTTGGTGGGTAGCGGAACCTACCCGAATGTGGACGTGCGCTGGCCCGGCTCCTTCGGTTCTGCTTATCTTTACTTTCTCATCCCGCGCGTGATTTTGTTTCGCGAGGAGCATACTCGGCGGGTGATGGTGCCGCAGGTGGACTTTATCAGTGCGCCCGGCATCAGCGAGGCAGGCGTGTATCGCCGCGGTGGGCCCTATGCCATGGTGACAAGCTTAGGTGTGTTTGTCTTTGATCAAGCACGGCGACGATTTCGGCTACAAAGCGTCCATCCAGGCCATAACGTAGAGGAAATTTTGGACAACACGGGCTTTGAGTTTGACCTTCCTGCCGATTGTGAGTCTACTCGCGTACCGAAATCTGCAGAGCTCGACTTAATACGTTCGCAGATTCAACAGGAGGTTGCGGCAGTCTATCCGCGCTTTGCGGCGCGGTTGTAGCGGGTTAATCAGATTGTGAAATTTGAACCAAGTGGCGCGGTGTCGCGCCTTTATCCTTGGCTTGCGCATTCTTGAACTGACGGATGGTGCTGGCGGAGCGGATTGGGTGGAAGCCCTCGACCCCTTCCAACATGGCAGCGCTACGAACATAGAGCACCGGGCCGATTTCTTTCGCACGCATCAAATAGCCGTAGACCCAATTGAGCTCCGGCAACTTTACCAAGCGGACTTCGCGGCCGGTGCGTAGCCCCCGTGAGATATTTCCGGTGAAGTAGCCGACGATCCTGCGCCGAAAACGCCCCGCCAAAACCGGTAGCGCGCCCTCGTAGTAAAATTCTGATTCGTCCGCCTCAAAATCGCCAAAACCCATGACTTTTTTCTTAACATTTTGTTTTTACACGAGGCCTCAATATAGGCTTTTTGTGTTTCTTGTCAAGCATCTACCCGTAAGCGAGCGGTTGCTAAGCAGGGATCAAGTGGGATGGGTTGATCACTTTTCCGTCATTTCTATTGGAGGATCGTTTGAATAAATTTATCGCGCTTTGCTATGCAAGCGCCTGCTTAAGCCCGGCATTTGCCGATGTCGGCAACTTCGCCAACCAATGTGTCGTCGGTGCGGTGAAACTTTCTTGGATGCCGGTTAAACGCTGCATTGTTGTTCAGGATGAAACGCAATTCAAAGCGACCCTGGACGCCTGGGGTTGGGGCGCGCAACCTATTCCTCCGATTAATTGGTCGAAACAAGCGGTCGTGCTCGAGAGCGGCAACAATCCGTATGGCAACGGTGTCGCCACTTGCG
>JANMJR010000222.1:0-5134 GCA_031371465.1 Pseudomonadota bacterium | reverse complement strand
CGCGGTCTTTACCGCGTAGGCGAAGTCACAATACAGCATTACCTCCAATCCGCCGGCATAGGCATGGCCATTGACTGCGGCGATCATCGGCACCGTCAAGGCGCCGGTCGCCCAAAATGCACGCTCGAAAATTTCGTGCTGCGCACGCCAAGTTTCCTTGCTCATGTCTTTGCGTTCCTTCAAGTCCGCCCCGGAGCAGAACGCGCGCTCGCCGGCGCCCGTTAAAATCACACAGCGCGCTTCGCCGGGTTCGGCAATCGTCCGCGTCCAAAGATCAAGCAACTCCGTCCCCATTTGCGTGTTAATCGCGTTCAATACATCCGGGCGGTTGAGGGTCACGATGAGTATATGTTGCTCGACAATCTCAGTCTTCAGGGATTGGTAAGTGGGCAAAGTCAATTCAAGCTCTCCGGCAAAAATAGGTTCCGATTGATCGATGCGGAATGTGCCAGAGTTGTTGCTGAGCTCATTCGGCTTTTTCTTGATGAAGTGTTGGAGCGATTGACTGAAAACTGCGTCCGACACGTCACTTCAAATCTACGGCGCAAAATTTGAACCCATTCCGACTATTGTCGGGAAAGCTAAAACGCTCTTTTGTTGGAAGCCTAGTCCGCAATCAGGTGAAAATTGGGCGATAGGTGGGCGAAAACGTGATCGATGAAAGACCATCACAGACAAGAGAGAAAACGCTAACTCGTTGTAGATGGTTGTTCTTTTGCTGTTTCACGGGATCTGTGCTGGCGGAGAGGGCGGGATTCGAACCCGCGTTAGGAATTAACCTAAACACGCTTTCCAGGCGTGCGACTTAAACCGCTCATCCACCTCTCCTAATTCTTTGCAACTCGTAGGCCGCTCAACCGCGCTACGCTTTGGCTTCGGCCGCTACGCTTAACTTGCTGTGCAAGTTAGCCTACGCCGCAACAGGCCTTCGGCATGTTGTCCAGGCGTGCGACTTAAACCGCTCATCCACCTCTTCTAATCTCTTGTGATTGAGTAGCGATCAACGCCAAAGGGCGCTAAGGATAAACTACAACGGGGGTCAGAGCAAATTGGCTTGGTCGAGCCTATGCGGATCGCGCCCGCCAGAGCGTAAATGGAAAACCCCAGCGCTTGCCGTTATTCAGCCGGTGATAGAACATTGCGAGGAGCGCGAGCGCCATAAATGCATGTACGGGCCAAAGGCCGATCAAAGGCGAGAGCTTGCCTTGCACAACCCACGCTTGGGCGATGCTCATCAAGTTGCTGTAGGTCATATAGATCAGCAACGCGAGGATGAGATTGGCGGATCGCCCCGCTCGCGGATTCACGTAGCTCAGCGGAACGGCGAGCAGCGATAGGATGAATACGCTCACGGGCAATCCGATGCGCCAGTGCAATTCCGCCACTCGCTCCGCTGTTGGCTCCCGCAGGATATCTTGTGGCGACATCGTTTTGGCGCTGGGCGCGCCGGCTTGTTTCGCCTGGCTCTCGATGCGCATCGCATAGCGCTCAAAATCTACGATGCGATAATCCGCCCGCCCAGGCGTGCCCTCGTAGCGCCGACCATTCTGTAAGACAATGAATTTGTCGCCATTCGGATGGGTTTCTTGGTAGCCTTTTTCAGCGACGACCACACCAAGTTTTTGATGTTGCACGGACTGCACAAAGATATTCTCAATTCGGTTGCTTTGCAGATCGACATTCTCGACGAAAAACACGCGGTCGGCGTTTTTCGATTCGCGAAACACCCCGGAGGAAATGCGCGATACATCGCTGCGCGCATCGAGCCGGTTGGCATATTCGGCGCTTTGCTTCAGTGCCCACGGCGAGAGAAACAAACTCAGCCCGCCGACGGTGAATACCAGGGGCAAGGCAAATAACATCACCGGCCGAATGAAATCCACCAGGCTCTTGCCGTTGGCAAACCACACCACCATTTCCGAATCGCGATAGCAGCGCGATAAGGTGAGCAGCACCGCGATAAACAACGTCAGCGAAATGACCACTGGCAAATAGTTCAATGCGCCGAAGCCGAGCATAATCATGACCGCATCGGCCGGCAAGCTCCCACCCGCGGCCTTGCCGAGTAAGCGGATAATCTGCGTCGTGAAGGTGATGGCGAGCAAGACAGCGCCAACAGTCAAAGCCACCTGACCGAACTCGCGCACGAGGCTACGATTAAAGATCATGAACGAAACGCGCTTTGACTTTTTGTTCGCACAATGGGGATAATCGGGAACTCTCGTTAACGTGGTCAGAACAAGGAGCAGAAGTTGGAATTTAGCACAAAAAGTTTAAGCCCGGAAAAAGCCAAGAGCGCCTGCGTGGTGGTGGGCATCTACGAAACGGCCAAGCTCTCGGCCGGCGCCGTGGCGCTGGACAAGGCATCGAAACATCATCTGAGTGCGATCCTCAAGCGCGGCGACATGAACGGCAAAGCCGGTAGCACCCTGCTGCTGCACCATGTGCCCAACATCGCCGCCGAACGAGTATTGTTGGTGGGCCTGGGTAAGGACACGGAACTTGGCGATAAATCCTACCGCGAAGCGATCCGAGCGGCGCTGCGCGCCCTAGGTCAAACCGGCGCGAGCGATGCGACGCTGTTCCTCCTGGAAATCGCGGTGAAAGGCCGCGACGCCTCGTGGAAAGCCGAGCATACTGCATTGATCGCGGGCGAATCGACCTATCGATTCGAGGGCTTCAAAGGCACACCGGAGCGCAATATCGCGACGCTTAAGCACATTGCCCTCGCCGTGAACAGCAAAGCCGAACAGACCGCCGTCGACGCCGCCTTGCACGTCGGCCAAGCCATGGCGGACGGCATCGCTTTCGCCAAAGATTTAGGCAACACCCCGCCGAATGTATGCACCCCGGCTTTCCTCGCCGATGCCGCGCGCAGGATGGCGAAATCCGATGGCCTCAAAGTCGAGGTACTGGAACAAAAAGACCTGGAAAAACTCGGCATGGGATCATTCCTGTCGGTTTCCAAAGGCAGCCGGAACCCGCCGAAATTTATCATCCTGGAGCATAAAGGCGGCAAGAAGGGTGATAAACCGGCCGTTCTCGTCGGCAAAGGCATCACCTTCGACACCGGCGGTATCTCCATCAAGCCGGCGCCGGACATGGACGAAATGAAATACGACATGAGTGGCGCCGGCAGCGTGCTGGGCACGATGAAGGCCATCGCGTTGATGAAATTACCGCTCAACGTCGTCGGCCTGATCCCCACTTGCGAAAACATGCCCGACGGCGCCGCGACCCGTCCCGGTGACATCGTTAAAAGCATGTCCGGCCAAACGATCGAGATTCTTAACACCGACGCCGAAGGCCGTTTGATTTTGTGCGACGCCCTCACCTACGCCGAGCGCTATCAACCGAGCGCCGTGATCGACATCGCCACGTTGACCGGCGCTTGTGTCGTCGCGCTTGGCACGGTTGCATCCGGCATGTACGCGAATAAAGATTCCCTCGCCGACGAAGTGATCCAGGCCGGCGATACGGCGCACGACCGGGTGTGGCGCATGCCGCTGTGGGACGATTATCAAGAACAACTACGCAGCAACTTTGCCGACATGGCGAACATCGGCGGAAGGCCCGCAGGCAGCGTCACCGCCGCATGTTTCCTGTCGCGCTTCGCGAAGAAATTCGATTGGGCACATTTGGATGTCGCAGGCACGGCCTACAAGTCAGGACGAGAAAAGGGTTCAACCGGCAGGCCGGTAGGCTTGTTGTGTCATTTTTTGATGGCACGCGCGAAAAGATAAGGATGAAGGCGTTGAAAGCAAGGATGAATGGCCCGAGGCCACCCAGGGCGGAAGGATGAAGGATGAAAAAAATCCCGGTTTGCCTGGCGTTTGTGCGCTAGTTTCGTCAATTGGAGAGAAGCGCGTTCGGAATAGGGTGTTTCTTCATCCTTCCGCATTCATCTTTCATCCTTGCACTTCAAATCCTTCATCCTTCATCCTTCCGCCTTCATCCTTTGTAGTCTCATCGTGACCCAAATCGATTTCTACACCCACGTCGGCGACAAGTTACACACCGTATGTCAGCTTGTCGCGAAGGCCTATGAGCGCAAATTGAAAGTGTTGGTTTTCACACCCGACGCCTCCACCTCCGCCAAACTCGATCAGATGCTATGGAGCGCATCCGCAATCGGCTTTTTGCCCCATGCGTTGGCAGGCGCCGACATCGCCGCGGAAACGCCGATCATCATCGATCATCAAGGCGAAGCCCTCGGTCACGACGATGTACTGGTGAATATGCGCAACGAGTGGCCGCCGTTTTTCAGTCGTTTTCAACGCTTGATCGAAGTGGTGAGCCTAGACGAGCATGATCGCCTCGCGGCGCGAGAGCGCTATAGCTTTTATCGTGATCGCGGTTATCCCATCAAATCTCATAACTTGAGCAACTAACTTGGCGAGAGCAATCGTGGCCACAAAAAAAGAAACCCAAGAAGCACTGCTGCTGAAAGTCGATACGCTCCTCAAACGCCACCGCACGGGTGCGGTGGGTTTGAGTGAGCGCGCGCCGTTGGACGCGCCGCTGCTAACCGACGTTGTCGACGACGACACACCCGCGCCCCATAAACCGGTCGCCACCCATACCCGCCAACGCGACAAAGCGCTGCACGGCCTTGCCGCGGACATTTACGAACGCGTACTTGAAAAACTCGAAGACCGTCTCGCGACACCATTCGAGCGACACCTCGCAAGCCAAATTGAACGCGCTGTGCGTACCGCGCTACAACAAGTCGGCACGGATTTGAAAGATGATTTGATGAATAGTGTCGGCGATGTCATTGCCGAGGCCTTGGCGGAAAAGCTTAACCACAGCGCCGAGCGCAAGAACAACCCCTAGTGTCATTCCCGCGAAGGCGGGAATCCATTTGGCGTTTCTAAACGCAAGTAACCACTTAATAGCTGGGCAAATGCGAACTAACAAGAGGTTTGCCGTTTGAGATGCTAAATGGATTCCCGTGCCCAACGGGCACGCGGGAATGACATCGGTTCAGTTTTTCGTGCAGCAGTGCTCCGATAGGCAATATCGGCTAGGCTTCGAGCCAATGCCTCGCCACGATCCAATAGCCGTGCGCCTCCTGGCGATGCGTCTGAGCGCAAATCTCAATGAGCGGCGTTGCCATCCGCTATAATCTTTT
>JANMJR010000207.1:0-2236 GCA_031371465.1 Pseudomonadota bacterium | reverse complement strand
CTCGCGGCGACAAAGAGTGTCGCGAGATTGAAGCCCGTGTGGGAGTTGAACAATCGATCGATCTCAGCCATGCCGCCGCCCAACCACCACAGCAATCCCCAGGCGAACAGCGCAATAGATGCGGGCGCGTCGAATATCTTGCGCTCGCTGGCGCGATGGCTCAAATACCACGAGCTGAATAAGCCCGCGCCGGCGATGAATACAGTGCCCAGGTATTGACTGTTGAGCAGCGCGATCTGGCCGGTGCTGCCGCTCCAACCGTCGAAGAACGCCGCACCCGCGCCAAATTGCAGCACGATGCCGAAGCCCCGCGCCAGCCAGCGCGCTTGCTTCGCGCCGATCCAGAGGATGGCGGCGCCTTCCAATGCCCAGGTCGCCGCCGTCCAACGGCCGTCCAACGCCAACGGGATCGCCAACGTGCCGAACAACACGCCGAGGGCAAGGAAGGCTTCGACCAGTAAACGTTGGGATTCTTGTTTGCGTCGATATAAAAGTGTCGCAATGGCGATATAGAACAAGCTGAGAATCAACGCAGAATAGGCCAGCGCGTAGGGGTACGATCGCGCCAAGCCGGTCTGCAAACCGAAGGCCACCAGCGGCGTGCCGAATACCAATGTGCCGTCAACATAGCCCTTCAATTGTGGCGTTTGGCGGAAGGAAAACAGAATGGAGATCACGACGTAAAACAGGAAAAACAAAATCAGGAAGGGCTCGGTCGAGGCGAAAAATTCCGGCCGATATTTCATCACGCCCCAGGCGGCGCCGATGGCGAACGTGAAGGCAAAGCCCAACACATTCAGTGGCCGCCACGCCTTGTACCAAGCTATGGCGAGAATACCGGCGTTCAATACGACGTAGTAACTGAACAACATGACGTGGCTGCCCTGCCCCGTAGACGTCAAAATCGGCGCGAGAAAACCACCGCTTATGCCGAGGATCGCCAAGGCGCGCGAGTCTTGCTTGATCGCGAGGATGGCGGAAAACGCAACGATGGCGAACAACAAGAAAAACGCTCCGCCCGCCGGCAATAGTTGATACAACCGCAATGCCGCGAAAATCGTGAGGTAAAGCACGCCGATCCCGGCGCCCTGTAAGATCAGGCCGTAGTTCGTTCGCGTGTGGCGCAAACGCCAGCCGAAAACTAACAGTCCAATCCCGCCCAGCACCACGCCGAGCAAACGAAACTCGATGGGAACTTGGGTATGTTCCGCCGCATATTTCAGCAAAAACGCGACGCCGAAAAACAACACGATGGCGCCGACTTTCACCATTACGTTGCCGGTGGTGAAATAATTTTTGACGAAGCCGATGACGCGATCTTCCAGCGGAATGCGGCGCGCAGCAGCACCAAAAGATTGCGATAACGCGGGTTGCGTGGTGTCTTGTGAAACCTCAGAAGGCAAGGCTGGAAGGCTTGTGGCGATTGGCTCTTCAAACACTATGGCCTGGGAGGCAAGCTCTGCTTGGCTCGTGGCAGGGGTGACTTCAGGAACAGGTTCCGGCGCGGGCGCGGCAGGCGATTCAATTTCGGCCGTGCTTACACTGCCAAAATCCCGAGCGGCAAGCGGCGCCTTAACGGCAAGATTATCGACGCGGCGCTTCAACTCCGCGACTTGCTGACGCAGCTTTAACGTTTCAGTGAGAAAAAATCCGATGGCAGCGCCGACGACGATGCCAACAAAACTTTCGGTCATGCTGCCGACCGCAATGGCGCCAATGATGATTAGAACGACATGCATTCTGACTCCCCTCTAACCTGCCATATCCCCATTTGTGGCCCAAGGCCACATGGTCATTCCCGCGAATTCGGGGAATCCATAGTGCCGTTGGAAGTTCAATTGCCAAATGGATTCCCGCCTTCGCGGGAATGAGAATCCGTTTCTTTATGTCGTTTTGCTAATCGCGTTGCGACGAGACTATTGCGTGAAAAACCTAAATCGCCCCCCCCGCCTTCATCGCCGCAATCGCTTTTTCGTCGTAACCCAACTCGATGAGTATGTCATGACTCTGCTCCCCCACATCCGGAATCGCATCCATGCGCGCTTCCATACCGGCGAGTTGGATCGGCGGCAATAACGCTTCGATCGGTCCGGAGGGTGTGTCCACGGTGCGTTTGCGATTGCGCGCGGCGAGCTGCGGGTGATTCCAAAATTCCTGCGGCGAATTCAGGCGCGCGTTGGCAATCTGCGCCTCGTCCAAGCGCGCGAGCACTTGTTCCGAGGTTAATGACTGCAAC